>JBDTKQ010000292.1:0-5564 GCA_039935235.1 Caulobacteraceae bacterium | reverse complement strand
ACCGGGTTCGGCGGGCCGCCGACCCAGGCGCAGATCGAGCAATGGGACAGGGAGCGGCGCGAGCGCGGCGAACCGGCCACGGGGGACCGCTGGCGGGGTCCCGGCCATCGCACCCGGCCCAACCGGGTCTACGCCACGCTGGAAGAGGCCCTCGCCCGGTTCCGATTCATGCCGCCGCAGGTCGCAGGCAATCTCTATGTCGCCGACTTCATCGCCCGCCGCTCGCTCAAGCGCGCGCCCATGGCCGATGGATCGGGCGAGGGCTGGACCTGGCGGTTCGACCCCTTCTTCTGGCAAAAGCTCGATCGCGCGGCAATGTCCGAGACGCCGGCAACAGCGAACGCCGCGCCCCTCGTCCACATCTATGGCGAGGACTCCGAGATCATCCGCCGTCACGGCGGCCCGACCGGCGGAAACATGCTGCCGGCGTCCATGCCCAGGATCGTCATCCCCGACAGCCGCCACCACATCATGGTCGACCAGCCGCTGGCCCTGGTGGCGGCCTTGCGGGCGGTACTCGCGGTTTGGCCCGCTTGAGCCTCCGACGGGGCTGGTGTAGCAGGCTCGGGCCGCATTCCCTCCTCGCGGCGCGGGAGACCTGACGCCATGGCCGAGACCGCCCCCGACTACCACCGCGGCGAGCAGAACGTCTCCGCCCAAGTCTCGACCTATCGCCTGTTCAACAACCTGGCGATGTGGGCGGCCCTGCACCTGGCGGTGATCATTCTGGTGTGCGCGCTGTGGTTTTGCGTCGGCCTGGGCTTCCTCGCCGGGTTGATTCCAGGGGCGATCGTGTTCGCGGCGGGGGTGTGGTTCATTCGCTCGCAAGGGCGTGCGCGGGAGCACCAGGTGAACCCATGACCCGCGTCGCGGCGACCCGCGAACGCGGCGCCGACGAGACCAGGGTGGCGCTGACCCCCGACGCGGTCAAGCGGCTGGTCGGCCAAGGCGTCGCCGTGGCGGTGGAGAGCGGCGCGGGTGTCGCCGCCGCGGCCCTCGACTCCGACTATGCCGCCGCCGGGGCCGAGGTGACGCCCGATCTGGCCGCGACCCTGAGGGGCGCCGACATCCTGCTCAAGGTGCGCGCCCCGTCGGCGGAGGAAATCGCGGCGCTCGACGACGGCGCCACCGTGATCGGCATGCTCGATCCTCACCAGAGCGGCCCGATCCTCGAGGCCCTCGCCGCCCGGGGGGCGACGGCCTACGCCATGGAGTTCGTGCCGCGCATCAGCCGCGCCCAGGCGATGGACGCCCTTTCGAGCCAGGCCAATCTCGCCGGTTACCGCGCCGTGATCGAGGCGGCGCAGGCCTATGGCCGGGCCATGCCGATGATGATGACCGCCGCCGGCACCATCGCCCCGGCCAAGGTGTTCGTCATGGGGGCGGGGGTGGCCGGCTTGCAGGCGATCGCCACGGCCCGGCGCCTCGGCGCGGTGGTCACCGCCACCGACGTGAGGCCGGCGGCCAAGGAACAGGTCGAATCGCTCGGGGCCAAGTTCGTCGCCGTGGAGGACGAGGAGTTCCGCGCCGCCGAGACCGCCGCCGGCTACGCCAGGGCGATGAGCGCCGACTACCAGGCCAAACAGGCGGCCCTCGTCACCGGACACATCAAGAAGCAGGACATCGTCATCACCACCGCCCTCATCCCCGGCCGCGCGGCCCCGGTGCTGGTCAGCGCCGACCAGGCGGCGTCGATGAAACCCGGCTCGGTGATCGTCGATCTGGCGGTGGAACAAGGCGGCAATGTCGTCGGCGCGCGGGCGGGAGAGGTGGTGGTCGTCAACGGGATCAAGATCGTCGGTTTCGCCAATCTTCCCGGTCGGATCGCCGCCGACGCCTCGGCGCTCTATGCCCGCAACCTTCTCGCCTTCCTCGGCCTGTTGGTCGACAAGCAGGGCGCCTTCGCTCCCGACGCGGGGGACGAGATCCTCGAGGCCGCGCGGGTCACCCGCGGGGGCGCGATCGTCCACCCCGCGCTCAAGGCCGCCTGAGGGAGTCGCTTCATGGACACCGTCGATCCCACCGTCTTTCGCCTGGCCATTTTCGTGCTGGCGATCTTCGTCGGCTACTATGTGGTGTGGAGCGTGACGCCGGCTCTTCACACGCCGCTGATGGCGGTGACCAACGCCATCTCCTCGGTGATCATCGTCGGCGCCCTTCTGGCGGCGGCGGCGCATGGTGTGGCGGGGGGCCGCGCGGCCCACACGGTGTGGATCTCCAAGGCGGCCGGGGGCGCCGCGGCCGCTCTGGCCGCGGTCAATATTTTCGGCGGTTTTCTCGTCACCCAACGGATGCTCGCCATGTACCGCAAGAAGGACAAGGCCAAGTGAGGCCGCGCGACCCCGCATCCGTCCGCCGAGCCAACGCCTTCTCCCGCAAGGGGAGAAGGGAGAAATGAACGCCAATCTCGCCTCCCTCGCCTATCTGCTGTGCGGGGTGCTGTTCATTCTGGCGCTGCGCGGGCTTTCCAGCCCGGTGACCAGCCGGCGGGGCAACCGGCTGGGGATGATCGGCATGGCCATCGCCATCGCCGTCACCCTGTCGATCCTGTGGCGCGCCGGCTCGCTCGACGCTTCGACGGTCGGTCTGATCGTCGGCGGGATCGCCATCGGCGGGATCATCGGCGCCATCGTCGCCCGTCGCGTGGCCATGACCGCCATGCCCCAGCTCGTGGCGGCTTTTCATTCACTCGTCGGACTCGCCGCCTGCCTCGTGGCCACCGCCGCCATCTACACCCCGGCGGCTTATGGCATCGAGCAGGGCGGCGGGGTGAGGCTGGAAAGCCTGATCGAGCTTTCCATCGGTCTGGCCATAGGCGCGGTCACCTTCACCGGCTCGCTGATCGCCTTCGCCAAGCTCAACGGCAACATGTCCGGGGCGCCGATCCTGCTACCCGCCCGCCATATCCTCAATCTGGCCATCGCCGCGGGCGTCGTCGCCCTGATCGTCGTTCTGGTGATGAGCGGGGGCCACGCGCTGTGGGCGTTCTGGGCGATCTTCGCCCTCGCCCTTCTCGCCGGCGTCACCCTGATCGTGCCCATCGGGGGGGCCGACATGCCGGTCGTCATCTCCATGCTCAACAACTATTCGGGCTGGGCGGCGGCGGCCCTCGGCTTCACCCTCGCCAACATCACCCTGATCATTACCGGGGCCCTCGTCGGCTCCTCGGGGGCGATCCTCAGCTACATCATGTGCAAGGGGATGAACCGCTCTTTCGTCTCGGTGATCCTCGGCGGCTTCGGCGGCGAGACCGCCGCCGCCGGCGGCCCGGCGGAAACCCGGCCAGTGAAACAGGGCTCGGCGGAAGACGCCGCCTTCATCATGAAGAACGCCTCCAAGGTGATTATCGTCCCCGGCTACGGCATGGCCGTCGCCCAGGCGCAACACGCGCTGCGCGAGATGGTCGACCGCCTCAAGGAGGACGGCGTGGAGGTGAAATACGCCATCCACCCGGTCGCCGGGCGGATGCCCGGGCACATGAACGTCCTCCTCGCCGAGGCCAATGTGCCCTACGACGAGGTCTTCGAGCTCGACGACATCAATTCGGAGTTCGCCACCGCCGACGTCGCCTTCGTCATCGGGGCCAACGACGTGACCAATCCGGCGGCCAAGACCGATCCGAAAAGCCCGATCTTCGGCATGCCGATCCTCGATGTGGAAAAGGCCCGCACCGTGCTTTTCGTCAAGCGCGGCATGGGCTCGGGCTACGCCGGGGTGGAGAACGAACTTTTCTTTCGCGACAACACCATGATGCTGTTTTCCGACGCCAAGAAGATGGTCGAGGGCATCGTCAAGGCGCTCTGAAGGAACCCGTCAGCACTGGAGGGCGGCATGTCGAGGGACGATGACGGCTGTGGGCGCGGGGATCGGCGACGGCGGCTGGTGTTTCGCGACCCGTGGACGGCCGGGCGCATCTACCGGTCCGGCGAGGCGGTTCCCCACGAGAGATCGCGCTATGTCGCCCCGCACCTCAACCAGAACGATCCGCCTCCGAGCGCGAACCGGACTCTCGTCGCCGCCAGGGGCGATCAAGGGGCGGCGGGCGCCGTCGGGGCGCGGGGCGCCGGTTCGGGCCTCCGGGTCTCTCCGGCGGGAGAGGTCACGGACATCGACCGCGGCTCCGGCGGCACGGACCTCAAGGTTCTGTCGCCCCCGCCTGGCGGGGAAATTACGTTTCAGGCTCTGGGCGCGGGCGCGATTCACGTCGCATAGTCGGAGCCGTTTTCGTGCGACGCCCCTCGATGACACCGGACGCCGAGCCGCCCGCCCCGCGCGGTCGCATGGTCGAGATCGCTCCGGGGCGCCGCTTGCATCTCATCCGCGCCGGACCGACGGACGGGAGCGGGCCGCTGGTGGTGCTCGAGGCGGGGGCGTTCGGGTTTTCCGCCGATTGGGCGGCGGTGCAAGGCAAGCTGGCGGCGGAGGGCGTCGCCTCCTTCGCCTATGACCGCGCGGGGCTGGGCTTTTCCGATCCGGGACCCTCGCCCCGCGACAGCCTCGCGATCGCCGGCGACCTCGAGGCCTTGCTGGCCGGCGCCGGCGAGGCGGGGCCCTTGATCCTGTGCGCTCACTCCATGGCCGGATTGCACGCGCGGCTGTTCGCGTCGCGCAATCCAGAGCGGATGCGGGGCCTGGTGCTGGTGGACGCGACCACGCCCGAGGCGATGGAGTCGAAGTGGGTCGGAGGTCTCGTCGGGCAGTTCGCTCGCGCGAGCCGGCTGGCGGCGTGGGGGGCGGAGGCGGGTTTGCTCCGGCCGCTGGCCGAAAGCCTCGGCGACGCCATCGGGCTTCACGGAGCGGCGCGGGCGGAAAAGCGCTGGGCCTTCGCTCTGGGATCGCACAACCGCCAGGCCGCGGAGGAAGTCGCCTCGTGGGCGGCGTCGGCCCGTATGGCGCGCGAGGCGGCGGGCCTCGATCCGGACTGGCCGGTGGCGGTCATCCTTGCCGGAAAGCCCGGCGGAGCGAGCAAGCTGCGGGCGATGCAGGCGGCGCCGGCGCGCGGTTCGCGGGCCGGACGTATCGAGACGGTCGCCGGCGCCTCGCACGCCACCCTGCTGGGAGGAGGTTACGCCGACGCCATCGTCCGAGGCGTGGCGCACGTCATTGAAAGCTAGGCGCGGACGACCTTTTTGGGGGCCGGAAGCAGGCCTTCGCGCTGGGCGCGCTTGCGGGCCAGTTTGCGGGCCCGGCGCACCGCCTCGGCCTTCTGCCGGGCGCGCTTCTCGGAGGGTTTTTCGTAGGCCACGTGGCGCTTCATCTCGCGGAACGAGCCTTCGCGCTGCATCTTCTTCTTCAGCGCTTTCAGCGCTTGGTCGACATTGTTGTCGCGGACGAAAATCTGAACCACCGGTGCTCCTCATCGGTCCCCGCGCGCTTCGGCGCGGGAAAGCGTTCCGGAAGGGCCCCTTCGGAACAAGGCGCGGTCGATAGCAGAGGGGCCACGCCTTGTCCATATCGACCGCGGGTGTAGTGTCCCGGCCATGGAGGCCGAACACGACTGGGCCGAGGTTTCGGAGGCGCGGCTGCTCGCCGCCGCCCTGCCGCGCGCCGCCGCGCTCGGCTGG
>JBDTKQ010000291.1:0-7055 GCA_039935235.1 Caulobacteraceae bacterium | reverse complement strand
GGGGACGGGATCGGGTCCATAGCGCCGGCCTTCCCCGCCGCCCTCCAGCGCGAAAGGATGGGCCTCGAGCTCGCCAAAGGCGGTCTCCACATACTCGCGCCAGCTTCGCTCGAACCGGTGCTCCTGGGACTTCACGCCGGCGACAATCAGGCGATCGCGCGCCCGGGTGAGGGCGACATAGAGCAGCCGCGCCGACTCCCGCTCCACCGCGCCGAGGCGCCACGCGCGCGCGGCGGCCGAAACGGGGCAGTCGTCGGCCTTGCGCGGCGCCCAGACGAAGCCGCCGTCCCCGGTCTCGATCAGATGGCCGCCCTGATCGTCGGCGCGCGAGGTGGTGTCGGGAAGAATGACGATCGGCGCCTCCAGACCCTTGGCCCCGTGCACCGTCATCACCCGCACCTCGCCGCCGCCCCTGCCCAGGGCCTCGTCCGCCTCGCGCTTGATCACCAGGTCGGTGGAGGCCATGACGGCGACGAAGGTCTCGAGGTCGCGAACATCCATGCTTTCGGCCTGGAGGGCCTGGGCGAGAAAGGCGTCCAGGGCGTCCTGCGCCTCGGCGCCCATGCGGGTCAGGATACGCTGGCGCATGGACCGGCCGGCGTCGTCGAGTCGGCTGAGCGCCCGGTTGAAGAAATCGAAGGGCGTCAGACGGCCGGCCTCGCCCCGCGCCCAGTCGAGCATGGCTCGCGCCGCGCGCCACGCCTCGCGCTCGCCGGCGCGGCGCGTGAGCTCGGCCGACAACGACCCCCGCCTGGCGTGCGCCAGATCGAACAGACCGCTCTCGTCCACATCGCAGAACGGGCCGCGCAACAGTGCGGCGAGGGTGAGGTCGTCGTCGGGAAACAGGGCGAACATCGCCAGCCCCATGAGATCCTGAAAGACCCCGTGTTCCGAGAGTTTCAGCCGGTCGGCGCCGCCCACCGGCGCGCCCTCGCGCTTGAGCGCGCGAATGATCTCGTGGAACAGAGGGTTGCGGCGACGCACGAGGATCAGCACGTCGCCGAAGCGACAGGGCCGCGGCGCCCCGGTCGTCTTGTCGAGAACGCCGTCGCCGCGGCGGACCATGGCCACGACCGCCCGGGCGATACGCACCGCCAGGTCGCGGCCGGCGCTCCTCGCGGGCTCGCGGTCGGTCGCCGGCCACGCCTCGACCTCGTCCGCCGTCTCGCCCTGTTCCACCGGCCAAAGCTCGACGCAACCCCGATCCGATCGCCACGCCTTGTGGGTCAGACGCGGAAAGGCGACGACATTGCCGCCGGCCGCGGAGGTCGCCGGGCAAACGCCGGCCAAGGCCCCCGGCGCGGCGAACACCGTGTCGACGAACGTGAGGATTTCCGGCGCCGAGCGATAGCTCTCGATCAGTCGCACCGACGAGAACCGGCCGCCGCCGGCGCTCACCGCGGCGCGAAACGACTGGGTTTCCAGGCCGAGTCGTTCGGGCTCGGCCCCCTGAAACGAGAAGATCGACTGTTTCTCGTCGCCGACGGCGAACACCGTCCGGCGGTCGCTGGAGACCCCGGCGCCGCTGAAGAAGTCGCCGGTGAGCATCCGCAGGATGTCCCACTGGCCCGGCGCGGTGTCCTGCGCCTCGTCGAGCAGGACGTGTTCGAGGCCGCCGTCGAGCTTGTAGAGGACCCAGGCCGCGTCGGCCTTGCGGGTCAGAAGGTCGTGGGTGCGCTCGATCAAATCGCCGAAATCGAGGGCCCGCCGGCTCTCCTTGCGGCCCTCGTAGGCCTCGATGTAGGCGCTCGCCAGAGTGAGGGCGTGGACCGTATCGTCGGCCACGTCGGCGGCCAGTCTGGAGGCGCGGACGCCCACGCAGCGGGCCTGTTCCCCGGCCATCCACGCGCGGGTGTCGGCGTCCACCGAAAGGGTTCCGAGCTTGTCGCGCGCCTCGCCCTTCAAGGTTATGAAAATGGCCTCGACATCCTCGAACGGCGCCCCCTCGCCGACCGCCCGCATCGCCGCGGCCAGGGTCGCATCGCTCTTGCCGCCGCCACGCGCGAGCCCCACCGCCGCCCGCCGCCACGCGCCCCAGCGAATGCGCGAGACAGCCTCGGCGCCGATGGCCGCCGCGCTGGTCGGGGCCGCGAAGCCGCAGCTGCGCCAGACGTGGGCCGCGTAGCCCTCGCCCGCCTCGCACGCCCTGATCCAGGCGTCGATCCGGCGGCGGTTCGCCTCGAAGTCGGCGAACATGCGGTTGAAGGCGTCGAAGTCGAGGGCGACGGCGAAGTGATCGTAGGCCCGCGCCACGGAGCTCTCCGGACGAGCCATGGCGATGTCGGCCACCGTCTCGCGCGCCCTTGCCGAGACGCGGGCCGCGGCCGCGTCCTCGAGCACGGTGAAGCCGGGGGAGATCCCCGCCTCCAGCGGAAACCGCCGCAAGAGCTTTTCGCAGAAGGCGTGGATGGTCTGGATCTTCAGACCGCCCGGGGTCTCCAGCGCCCGGGCGAACAGGGCGCGCGCGCGACCCAGATCGCCGCCCGGCTCGTCGATCCCGGCAAGGGCGGCGGTGAGCGGTTCGTCCTTCATCACCGCCCACGCGCCCAGGCGATCGAACAGCCGGCGCTGCATCTCGGCCGCCGCCGCCTTGGTATAGGTCATGCACAGGATCGCGCGCGGCTCCGCGCCGGACAGCAACAGCCGCGCGACGCGGGCCACGAGGGTCGAGGTCTTCCCCGATCCGGCATTGGCCGAAACGAACACCGAGGCGCGCGGGTCCGAGGCCTGGACCTGGGGCGAGAGGGACCTGGCGGAGGGGCGGCGGGTCACCCCCGCGGCTCCCCGTCGGTCTGGCCGATGACGCGCCATTCCCACACCCGGGCGAGCTGGTCGTAATCGCCGCCGTGGCGACCGCCGAGCTCGGGGGCGACCCACGACAGATAGGGCGTGGCCGGATCGTCGAACTGGGCGACACGCCGCTTCAGCCCGTCGAGGGCGGCCCGCGCCATGGCGGCGCTTTCGCCGGCCGCGACATGGCATATCTCCTTGCCCGGCGGCCGCCTGCCGCTGACCCGCACATAGACGAGATCGCCGGGCGGGAGCGGTCCGATGTCGGCGAAGCCGCCGGCCGCGACGATGGCGCCGGTGAGGGTGAGCTGCGGCGCATAGCCGGCGCGGACCTGTTTGGCCGTCGGCGGGATCCCGGTCTTGAAGTCGAGGATGTGCGCCCGGTCGGCGAAGACCTCGATCCGGTCGGCCTTGGCGCTGAGCGTGAACGGCCTGCCCTCCACGACGAAGGCGAGCTCTCCCCGCTTCTCGACGATCAGCCTCGCGCCCGGACGCCGACGGCGTTCGAGATCGATCGCCCACGGGGCGGTGTTGGCCGCCAGCGCCCGCTCGCGCGCCATCCGCCCCTCCGGCATGCCGGCCTCGCGCAAGGCTTGGATCAACATCGCGGCGAACTCCGCCTCGGCCTCCGCCGGCAGTTCCGCGGGATGCCGGTCGGCGAAGGTCTCGAAGGCCCGGTGCACGGCCGAGCCGCGGGCGCGCGCCTCCACCGGCTCGTCCGGCCGTTCG
Organism: Caulobacteraceae bacterium; assembly: GCA_039935235.1. Lineage (GTDB taxonomy): Bacteria > Pseudomonadota > Alphaproteobacteria > Caulobacterales > Caulobacteraceae > Acaudatibacter. Next base: position 3,536 of record JBDTKQ010000291.1, on the reverse strand, counting down.
AGGGCGTTCAGTCCAAGAACATGGCGGGCGTAGACGGCGTAAGGATCGCGCACCCAGGTCTCGACGGCGGTGACCGACAGGCGCCGCGGCCGCGCGGCCACCGGCGGTGTCGGACGTGGGCGGGGCGCGGTGCGCAGGGTCTCCGGCGCCGGGTCCAGGGGACCGTCGAGGGTCCGCGCCCATGCCAGAATGTCGTCGCGTCCCGGCACGTCGACCTCCGCGCCCCTGGCCAGCACCCGCAGGCGCCACAGCCACCGGGAGGCCACCGCCGGCGCCCCCGCCCGGCGCTCGGCGTTGACCAGGATCACCTCCGGACCGGCCGCGGCCTGGGCGAAATCATGGGCGGAAAGCCCGATCCGGCGCTCCGGCGCGGGAAGGCCCAGGCGCTCGCGCATCGGCCGCGAGAGGAACGGATCGACCGGGGCCGCGCGCGGCCATACCCCCTCCTCGAGGCCGGCGAGAATCAGGCGGTCGGCCCCCAGCAGCCTGGCCTCGAGGACGCCGAGAATCCGCAGTCGCGGGTGGCTCGCGCCGCCGGAACGAACGAGCTCCGCGGCCATGAGGCCGGCGAGCAGTTCGGAGAAACCCTCGGCGGTCACCGGCGGCAAGCCTTCGCTCTCGCCGATCAGGGTCGAAAAAAGTTGGGCGAGGGCGCCGCCCGCGAGGCCCCCCCACGGCTCGCCGGCTCCCCCGCGCGGACCGGTGGCGAGGGTCTCCATGGCCGCGGCCACGGCGCTCGCCGCCGCCGCCGCGCTCGCCGTTCCATCGCAAAACGGCGCGGCGGCCAGCGCCAGCGCCTGGTGGAGTTTGGCAAGGCACGCCCCGGCCGCCGCCGCCAGGCTGTGAGAGAGGGACTCGTTGCTCGTCAACCGCGCCTCGATCGCGGCCCGGTTCGCCGGCCGGGCGCCGCGCAAGGCGCGGCCCTCGAGGGTGCTGCGGTCGCGGGCCAGATCCGCCTCGTCGAGCCCGAGCCGGACCAGCGGGTGCTTGAGGATGGCCAAAAGGGTGACCGGATCGACCGGGTCGACGGTCGCCCTGGCCACGAGGCCGGCGAGAACCGCGGCCGGGGTCCCCGCGAGGGCCTGACCGGCGGAGCTGTCGGCGGAAATGTTCCAGCGCAGCAGCCGCGCGCTCACCCGCCGGGCGAGGGCGGCGTCCGGCGTGATCAGAGCCGCGGTCTTGCCGGGGGTCTCCAGCGCCTCGCGCAGGAGCAGGGCGATCGCGGCGGCGGCCTCTTCCTCGCCGGCGGCGGTGATCGTCGAAAGACCGGCGAGACCGGCGGCGAACGGATCCACCCCGGCGACGACCCCTTCGGCGCGGAGGCGTTCAATCTGATCCAGCCAGTCGGCGGTGGCCCCCGGGGGGGCCAGGGCCTCGCTGAGAATCCGGCGCCGCCAGCGGCCGGCCCCCCCGGCCTCGGCCGCCGGGTCCCAGTCGCGCACGTCGCCCCGCGCGAGGCCGGCGCGGGCGAGGAGGCGCTTCATCGCCCCTTGCGGATGCTGTTCGCCGACCTCCGCCCACGCGGCGTCGGACAGGGACGTGTCGAGGCCGGGAAGTACGACGCAGCCGCGCGGGACGCGGGCGATGGTGGCGAGGAGGTCGGCGGCGGCGGGCGCGGTCCCGGTGGACCCGGCGGCGACGATCACCCCGGCCGGCGGCCGGTCGCGCCATCTTGCGGCGAGGCGGCGCAACAGGGCCACGCGCCGGGTGGCGACATCCATCAGCCCGAGCGCCTCGAGGCGCCGGGGCCACGCGGCCAGGGCGATCCCGAGGAAGTCGGCGGACACCTGCCAGTGCCGGGCCAACTCGCCGTCCACCAGCGCCTGGACCGCGCCCCGATCGCCGACCTCCTCCAGAGCGCAGCCATCGAGGAAGGCGGCCAGGGCGTCGGCCATCTCCAGCGCCGCCCCCGCGTCCAGCCGACGCTCCAAAATCTCCTCGTGCTCGACGATCAGACCCGCCAGCTCGAACCGGCGGCGCGCCGTCCCGATCGCGGGCGGCAGGTCGACGGCGATATCCCCCGGCTCGAACGGGGCCTCCCCCTCGTCCAGATCGCCAAGAGCGCGAATCTGCGGCAGGAGGACGGCGCCATGGTCGCCGGCCCCGAGGAAAGCCTCGGCCAGGGCGCGGGCCGACCGCCGCGTGGGGATGAGGATCACCGCCTCGGCGAGGGCTTCGGGCCCGAGGGGGCAGAGCGCGCGCCAAAGTCCGGCCGCGAGGTCGCCGAGAAACGGCCGGTGCGAGGGGATGGTGAACCAGCGCGGACCCGGCGCGTCGAGGATGGCCGTCATGGTCGCGGCGGGGCGGCGAGGCGGGCGTCGGCGGCCGCCCGGGCGTCCGGATCGCCGACGTGCATCCAGAATCCCTCGGCGACCACGCCGTGGAGGCGGCCGGCAGCGGCGAAACCCATCCAGTGACGAAAGACGCCGTGCGCTTGCCCGGGCCACGCGTCGATCGTCCGGGGATCGAGCATGTGGACCCCCATGTGCGCGAGGGGCGCGCGCGGCGCCGGCCCCCGGTGGCGCAGCCGGCCATCGTCCTCGCGGAAGAAGTCGCCCGGTCCGTCGAAGCCCAGGCTGTTCGCGGCGGGAATGACCATCAGCAGATCGTCCATCCGCGCGCCGTCCCATGCCGCGATCAGCCCGCCCAGGGCGGAGGCGCCCGTCTCGGTCCACAGCGAATCGGTATTGGCCACCAGGATAGGCCGGTCGCCGAGAAGCGGACGGGCCTTTTTCAGGCCGCCGCCGGTGTCGAGCAGGACGTCCCGCTCATCGGAGATGAGGATTTCGAGATCGCGACGCGCCGCCAGGTGCGCCTCGAGGGCGTCGGCGAAGGCGTGGACATTGACCACCACGCGCCGCACTCCCGCCGCGGCGAGACGATCGAGCGTGTGGTCGATGAGGGCCCGGCCGCCCACCTCGACCAGCGCCTTGGGCCGATCGAGGGTCAGGGGTCGCAGCCGCGTGCCGAGGCCGGCGGCCATGATCATGGCGGTGGTCGGGGGATCCGGGACGAGGGGCACGGCTGTGGGGGTGACGGGGTTCGCGGCCAAAATCAAGACAGGCCGCGATCGCGCCGGAGCCTACCCGTTCAGCGGCGAGGCGGCGAAATGCGGCAGGCGTCCCCATGCGGCGCGGCCCCGCTCGGCGATCAGCCCCGCGAGGCTCCCACAGCCGGCCGCCGTCGCCGCCGCGAACGCCAGCTCGTGTCCGCGCAAGGCGCCGCCATTGGCGAGATTGGCCCGGGCGAGGGTCAGGGCCCGCCAGGGTTCGCCCCCCGAGGTCATGAAAAAGGGGATCGCCGTGGGCGCCCACGCCAGTTCGTGGCGGTCGACCAGGATTTCAAACCCCCGTCGCGCGTGGCGGGCCGCGCGGGCGGCGCCGCGCATCTCGCCGCGCGCGGCGAAGACCTCCGCCATCCGCCACAGAGCCTCGGGATTGCCGGCGACGGCGATGGGCGCGACAAACGCCTCGGCCGCGTCGGGATCGCCCGCCGTCAGCGACAGGCGGCCGAGCGCGAGCCGTGCGGCGACGAAA
>JBDTKQ010000290.1:0-3382 GCA_039935235.1 Caulobacteraceae bacterium | reverse complement strand
ACCTTGGCGACGGCGGTCATGGCGGTGGTCCGGACAAATGCCGAGCGTGTGACGGCATTTTGCGAGGATAGGCTTTCGCCGGCGGTTTGCAAGCGCGGCCGCGCCGGACCGCCCGCGGCCGCCCCCTACACCGCACGTGGGAGGGAGGGGTTGTCAGCCCCCCGCCGCGGCGATCCTCGCCCGGGCGATTTCGATGGCGATGTCGTGGGTGGGGCGGCCTTCGGCGAGGGAGCGGTCGAGGACCTCCTCGAGGGTTTCCATGAGCCGGGCGAGCTTCATCTCCACCCATGCCGGATCGTAGGCGCCGCCGGCGGCCAGGGCGCGAATCTCGCCGGCGATGGAGATTATGCCGCCGCCGTTGATCACGAAGTCGGGGGCATAGACCATGCCGCGGGCGAAAAGCGCGGCGCCCACATCCGGGCCGGCGAGCTGGTTGTTGGCCCCGCCGGCGACGATGGGCGCTTTCAGGCGCTCGAGGGTGGCCAGGGTGATCGCCCCGCCGAGGGCGCACGGGGCGAAGACATCGGCCGGCTCGTCGAAGATGGCCCCGGGGGCGACCACGCGCGCTCCGGTGCGGGCGGCGACGGCGGCGGCGGCGTCGGGGTGAACGTCGGCGATCGTCAGGCGAACCCCGGCGGCGGCGAGCTTGTCGGCCAGACAGGCGCCCACGTGCCCCACCCCCTGAATGGCGACGGTGGTTCCCGCCGGGTCCCGGCCGAGCACGCGGCGCAGACACAGGACGATGCCGCGGAAAATGCCCTCGGCGGTGACCGGGCTGGGATCGCCGGCGGCGGCGGGGTGGCCTTCGAGGCCGGCGACAAAGCGGGTGGTTCGGCGCGCGGCCGCGAGATCGGACGGGCTCACGCCCACGTCCTCGGCGCTCCAATAGGCCCCGCCCAGAGTCTCCACCGCGCGGCCGAAAGCCTCGAACAGGGCCGGGGTCTTGGCGGTGCGGGACTGGCCGATGATCACCGCCTTGCCCCCGCCCAGCCCGAGGTCGGCGACGGCGTTCTTGAACGACATCGCGCGCGACAGGCGCAGCGCGTCGTCGATCGCCGCCTGTTCGCTCTCATAGGGCCACATCCGGCAGCCGCCGGCCGCGGGCCCCCGGGCGGTGGAGTGGATGGCGATGAAGCCGCGAAGGCCCGCGGCCTCGTCGCAAAAGGCGTGCACGCCCTCGTGGCCGTCGAAGGCGGGGGAGTTGAAGATGGTCATGAGAGGCTCGGGGATCGGCGGGCGCCGGCGCCCGGAAGCCGCGCCCTCTACGCCAGGATGCTCCCTTTTTACAACCCCGCGCGGGCGGAGAGGGCGGCGGCCTTGGCTTCTTTGGTTCCGGGAATGGGCGGGGCGCCGGAGGGGAGCGGTGCGGCGGGATCGCCGATGAAGGCGGCGATGTCGCGCCAGGCGGTGGGCGCGTCGAGGTCGCGCATCAGAAGATGCCAGCCATGGGCGTAGAAGACGGTCCGCCCGGCGCCCGAGAGCCGGCGCGCCGCCCGCCACGCCGCGGCGCGCGGGATAATCTGGTCATGCGCCCCGTTCATGAACAGGGTGGGCACGCGCAAGGCGCCGGTGGCGTCGGAGGCGTGCTGCATGGTGTCGGTGAGGCCGGCGAGGGCGTCGGCGCGGGCGCCGAAGATCATCAGGGGGTCGCGGGCGTCGGCCTCGAGCTCAGGGAGATTGTCGCTGGGCGAGATGCGGCGGCCGAGCCAGCGGGGCGGTCGCAACACGCTCGCCGGCCCCGCCTCGGCCAGCGCGTAGAGCGCCAGCGCCTGGGGCGCCGACTGGCTCGACCAGCCCCACACCGCCGGCGAGGCCAGCACCAGGCGGTCGGCGGCGGGGGGCCGCGGCGAGGCGAAGGCCTCGATGGCCACCGCCGCGCCCAGGCTCTCGCCGACCACCGCGATCAGGGCGTGGGGGTAGTCGCGCCGGGCGAGGGCGACGATGGTGCGCAGATCCTCGGTGGTCAGGGCCCGGGGCGCCCAGATGCCCCGCCCCGGCGAGCGGCCGAACCCGCGCTGATCGTAGGCGAGGGTGGCGATTCCCTGTTTCGCCCACCACGGCCCGGCCAGATGAAAGGCGCGAGCCCAGGCGTTCATCCCGTGGACGGCGACGATCACCGCCCATGGCGAGGCGCCGCCCTCGGCCGGCCAGCGGGTCAGCCCCAGCCGGGTCCCGTCGAAGGTGACGAAGGCGTCCTTCTCCAGCCGCGGGCCGGCGAAGCCGGCGTCCGGGCGTCCGGCGGTCTGGAGCGTGGGGGCGCAGGCGGCGAGCGCGAGCAGCCCCGCCACCACGGCGACCGCCGCGCCCCTCATCCGTGCAGCATCGCCGCCACGCGGGCGCGCAGATACGGGACGACCTCGGCCTCGAACCACGGGTTGCGCTGGAGCCAGGCGATGTTGCGCCACGAGGGATGCGGCAGGCACAGGGCGCCTGGAAGGGTGTCGCGCCACGCGCGAACCGCCTCGCCCATGGAGCCCCTCGCCTCCGCGCCGAGCGCCCAGACCTGGGCGTAACGGCCCACCAGCAGGGTCAGCTCCACCTTGGGCAGGGCGGCCAGAAGGCGGCCGCGCCACAGGGCGGCGCATCGTGGCGGCGGGCGGTAGTCGCCGCCGCCCGGCGCGGTGCCGGGATAGCAGAACGCCATGGCCGCCACGCCGATGGCCGGGTTGCCGTAGAAGGTCGCCCGGTCGACCCCGAGCCAGCCGCGCAACCGCTCGCCGGAGGGATCGTCGAAGGGCAGGCCGCTTTCGTGGACCCGCCGCCCGGGCGCCTGGCCGCAGATCAGCAGGCGCGTCCCGGCCGCGACCCGCACCACCGGCCGGGGCTCGTGGGCCAGCTCCCCCGCGCACGCCCGGCAGCCGGCGATCTCGTCAAGGAGGGCGGGAAGGCTCATCGGCCCTGATGTGGGTCCGGCCGGCCGGCGTTCCAATGGCCGCGCCAAAGACGGGCCGCCCGGGCGATGCCCGCCCATGGAGGTTAACGCCGCCGGCCGCCATGGGGGAACAGGGGTGAAACGAAGCATGACCGAATCGGCGACGGCGCCGGGCTTGCGCCTTTGTTCCCTACAAGAGATTGTATTCCATGGGCGAACGGGCACAACCGGGCCGCCGGAGAGACGAGCGGGCCGCCGGTCGGGGTTGACGCCGGAACGGGGGGCGCCCTATATCGCCCGCCTCTGTCCTCCCCCGCCCTTCGCCGAAAGCTGCCAAGCGTATGTCCCGCCGTTGCGAACTCACCGGCGTCGGTCCCATGACCGGCCACAATGTGAGCCACTCGAACATCAAGACCAAGCGGCGTTTTCTGCCGGCGCTCGGCCCGGCGACCCTGGCCTCCGACAGCCTCGGCCAGACCTTCCGCCTGCGCATCTCCAACGCGGCTTTGC
>JBDTKQ010000289.1:0-5718 GCA_039935235.1 Caulobacteraceae bacterium | reverse complement strand
CTCGCCCCTCGGCGGAGTGGCGCGGCGCATGATCTCGCGCAAGGTCGCCGAGGCATGGCGCGACGTCGCGGGGCTGGACGTTCTGGCGGTGGGCTACGCCACGCCGTTCCTTGGCGGTCTCGCCGGCGGCGCCCGTCGGACGGTCGCCATCATGCCCGCGGCTCAAGGGGTGGAAGCGTGGCCTTTGGGCGCCAGCAATCTTGCCTGCCTCGCCGAGGAGACCGCCCTGCCCCTGGCCAACGCCCTGTTCGACCGGGTGCTTCTGGTCCATGCGCTCGAGGAAAGCGCCGACCCACTGGCGCTGCTCAACGAAGTTCGCCGGGTCCTCTCGCCGTCGGGGCGGGCGATCCTCGGGGTGACGGCCCGCCACGGCGTGTGGGCCGACGCCGAGGGCAGCCCCTTCGGTCATGGGCGCCCATTCAGCCGCCACCAGCTCGAGGCTCTGGTGCGTGAAGCCGAGCTCGAGCCCGTCGGCTGGACCCGGGCGCTCTATCTGCCACCGATCGCCTGGGCGTCGCGGTGGGCGGAGGGGTTTGAACAGGTCGGCGCCCGCCTCTGGCCGCCCTTCGCCGGTCTTATCCTGATGGAGGCGATGAAGGTGAGTTTCGCGGTGCGGCCGCGCGGACAGCGGGCGCGAGCCGCGGCGCGGCCCTCCTTCCAACCGGTCCCGATCGGGGGCAAGATCGCGCGGGGAATTCAGGAGATCGCCGCCCAATGAAAATGATCGTCGCGGTGATCAAGCCCAGCCGGCTGGACGCGGTTCTGGAGGCTGTGGCCCACGCCGGCGCCTCCGGGCTGACGGTGACCGAGGTGCGGGGGTATGGCCGGCAGAGAGGCAAGACCGAAATCTACCGCGGGGCGGAATACGAAGTGAAGCTGTTGCCCAAGGTGAGGCTGGAAATCGCGGTCTCGACCGATCTTCTCGCGGCGGTGGTCGAGGCGGTGACCGGCGCCGCCAACACCGGCAAGATCGGAGATGGCAAGATCTTCGTCCTCGATCTCGAATCGGTGTTGCGCATCCGAACCGGCGAGCGGGATCTGGCGGCGATCAGCGGGTAGTTGGACCCTCAGAGCGGCAGCCGGGTTTCACCCATGAGGTGCAGGTCGATGGCGCGGGCGCACTGACGGCCCTCGCGGATCGCCCACACCACGAGAGACTGGCCACGGCGCATGTCGCCGCAGGCGAAAACGCGATCGGCGGAAGTGCGGTAGTCGACCGTGTCGGCGGCCACGGCGCCGCGCGCGTCGAGAGCGACCTTGGCCTGTTCGAGCAGCCCGTCGTGGTGGGGGCCGAGGAAGCCCATGGCGAGGAGCACGAGGTCCGCCCTCAGCATGAACGCGCTGCCGGCCACCTCGGTCATGGTCATCCGCCCTCCCGTGCCGACGGTCCATTCGAGGCGCGCGCACTCCAGCGCCTCGATCCTGCCGTCGCGACCGACGGCGCGGCGGGTGGCGACCGCGAAATCCCGATCGCAGCCTTCTTCCTGTGACGAGGAGGTGCGCAGCTTCAGGGGCCAGTCGGGCCAGGTGAGGGCCTTGTTTTCACGGGCCGGCGGTTGCGGCATGATCTCGAGCTGAGTGACCGTGGCGGCGCCTTGGCGATTGGCGGTGCCGATGCAGTCCGAACCGGTGTCGCCGCCCCCAATCACCACCACATGCTTGCCCGTCGCGCTGATCGGACCGTCGGGTCCGGAAGCGACCTCCTCGGGATCCCCCGCGCCGCGGCGATTTTGCTGGGTGAGAAACTCCATGGCGAAGTGAATGCCGGAATACTCGTGCGGCGGAAGCTCGAGGTCGCGCGGCCACTCGGCCCCACCGCTCAGGACCAGCGCGTCGAAATCGGCAAGGAGCTCATCCACGGCGATGGCGCGCCCGACATGGACGCCCGGCCGGAAGATCACACCCTCGGCCTCCATCTGGGCGATCCGCCGGTCGATCAGGATCTTTTCCATCTTGAAGTCGGGGATGCCATAGCGGAGGAGGCCGCCGACCCGGTCGCTTTTCTCGAACACGGTGACCGCGTGTCCCGCCCGCGCGAGTTGTTGGGCGCAGGCGAGGCCGGCGGGGCCGGACCCCACCACGGCGATCCGTCGGCCGCTGTGCCTCGCGGCCGGTTCGGGAACGATCCAGCCTTCTTCCCAGCCGCGATCGACGATCTGGCATTCGATGGTCTTGATCGTCACCGGAGTGTCGTCGAGGTTGAGGGTGCACGCAGCCTCGCATGGGGCGGGACATACCCGGCCGGTGAACTCCGGGAAGTTGTTGGTCGAATGGAGGGTGACGAGAGCTTCCCGCCACTGGCGGCGGTAAACGAGGTCGTTCCAGTCGGGAATCAGATTGTTGACCGGGCAGCCAGTGTGACAGAACGGAATGCCGCAATCCATGCACCGCGCCGCCTGGCCTTCGACTTCGGAGACCGCCAACGGCCGGACGAACTCCCGCCACGTCTTCAACCGCGCCTCGGCGGGCTCGTACGACCGGTCGCGCCGCTCGATCTCGAGAAATCCGGTGACCTTTCCCATCGTCTCTACTCCGCCGCCACGGGGTGAGGGACGCGACGTTCCGCGGCGAGGTTTTCGAGAGCCCGGCGGTAGTCCCTGGGCGTCACCTTGACGAAGGCGGCGAGACTGGTTTCCCAGTCGGCGAGGAGGGCGGCGGCGCGGGCGCTCCCGGTGGCGGCGTGGTGGCGTTCGAGGAGGATGCGCAGTCGCTCGGCGTCGAACCGGAGGGGATCGCCCATGCCGGCGTCGTCCACCCGGGGCGACGCGCGGACCGGCGCCCCCGCGGCATGGTCGGTCGGACGACTGGGGGCCACCGGCGAAAGATCGACCATCGCGGTGTTGCACAGAGGCGCGAAGCGGCCGTTCGGATCGTGAACATAGGCGATGCCGCCGCTCATCCCCGCGGCGAAGTTGCGCCCCGTGGTCCCCAAAACGACGACCACCCCCCCGGTCATGTATTCGCAGCCGTGGTCGCCCACCCCCTCGACGACGGCGATGGCGCCGGAGTTTCGCACCGCGAAGCGCTCGCCCGCCACGCCCCCGAAATAGGCCTCCCCGGCGATCGCGCCATAGAGAACGGTGTTGCCGACGATGATATTGGCCGTCGGATCCCGGGTGGCGGCGGCTGGCTGGCGCACGGCGATCTTGCCGCCCGACAGTCCCTTGCCGACATAGTCGTTGGCGTCGCCGGCGAGCTCGAGGCTGACGCCTCGGGCGAGAAAGGCTCCGAAGCTCTGGCCTGCCGAACCGGCGAACCGGGCGATGATCGTGTCGGGAGCCAAACCCGCGTGACCATGGCGCCGGGCGATCTCGCCGGAAAGCATGGCGCCGACGCAGCGGTTGCCGTTGCGGATCGGCCGTTCCACGAGCACCGGCGCGCCTCCGTCGAGAGCCGCGCGGGCGGCGTCGATGAGGTCATGATCGAGAGCCTTGGCCAGGCCGTGGTTCTGCCGCTCGCTGTTCCACAAACCCTCGGGAGTCGCGGACGGAACGACGTGGAGCAGACGGGTAAGGTCGACGTCCCGCGCCTTCCAGTGGGCGACGGCCGCGCGGGCGTCGAGGCGGCCGACCCGACCGATCATCGCCTCCACGGTGCGAAAGCCGAGGCGGGCCATGATCTCCCGCAACTCCTCGGCGACGAAGAAGAAATAGTTGATGACGTGCTCGGGGGCGCCGGCGAACCGCGCCCGGAGCACGGGGTCCTGCGTCGCGACGCCGACCGGACAGGTGTTCAGGTGGCACTTGCGCATCATGATGCACCCGGCGGCGATCAGCGGGGCGGTGGCGAACCCGAACTCGTCGGCTCCGAGGAGGGCGGCGATGGCGACGTCGCGGCCGGTGCGCAGGCCCCCGTCCGCCTGCACCGCGACACGCGACCGCAGGCCGTTGAGCAACAGGGTCTGCTGGGTTTCGGCCAAGCCGATCTCCCACGGAGAGCCGGCGTGTGTGAGGGAGGTGAGCGGGCTGGCGCCCGTGCCGCCCTCGTAACCGGAAATTGTGATGTGGTCGGCGCGGGCCTTGGCGACGCCGGCGGCCACCGTGCCGACACCGATCTCGGAGACCAGTTTGACCGAGATCCGCGCCGCCGGATTGACGTTTTTCAGATCGTGGATCAGCTGGGCGAGGTCCTCGATCGAATAGATGTCGTGGTGCGGCGGGGGCGAGATCAGCCCCACGCCGGGCGTCGCGTGACGCACGGCGGCGATCGCCTTGTCGACCTTGTGGCCGGGGAGCTGGCCGCCCTCGCCCGGCTTGGCGCCCTGGGCCATCTTGATCTGGATGTCGTCGGCGTTGACCAGGTATTCGGCGGTGACCCCGAACCGCCCCGAAGCCACCTGTTTGATCGCCGAACGCATGGAATCGCCGTTGCCCAAGGGCGTGAAGCGGTCGGCCTCCTCGCCGCCCTCGCCGGTGTTGGATCGGCCGCCGATGCGGTTCATGGCGATGGCGAGGGTGGTGTGGGCCTCACGGCTGATCGAGCCGAAACTCATCGCGCCGGTGGAAAAACGCCTGACGATGGCGGCTGCGGGTTCCACCGCGTCGAGGGGGATCGGCTCGGCCGCCCAATGGAAATCCATCAGCCCGCGCAGGGTGAGAAGCCGCCGGCTCTGGTCGTTGATCGTCGTCGCGAAAGCCTGGTACTCGCCCGGGAGGTTGCCGCGCACGGCATGCTGCAGGCTGGCCACGCTCTGGGGCGTCCACGCATGGTCCTCGCCGCGCAGGCGAAAGGCGTAGGTCCCGCCGACGTCGAGCATCGCGCGATAGATCGGCGCGTCGCCATAGGCGTCGCGATGCCGCCGGACGCTCTCGCGGGCGATCCGTTCGAGACCGGCGCCTTCGATGGCGCTCGCCGTGCCTGTGAAATAGCGATCGAGGAAGGCGGAGGAGAGGCCGACGGCGTCGAAGATCTGGGCCCCGCAATAGGACTGGTAGGTGGAAATGCCCATCTTGGACATCACCTTGAGAATGCCCTTGCCGATCGCCTTTACATAGTTCTTGGCCGCCGCCTCGGCGCCGAGCGGCGGAGCCACTCCGCCGCGAAGTTGCTCGATCGTCTCGAACGCGAGCCACGGGTTGACCGCCTCGGCGCCGTAGCCGGCGAGGACGCAGAAATGATGCACCTCCCGGGCCTCGCCGGTCTCGATCACCAAGCCCGTTTGCATCCGCAAGCCCTGGCGGATCAGCTTGTGGTGGACCGCGGCGGTGGCCAGAGCCGCGGGAATGGCGATCCGCGCCGCCGACATCGCCCTGTCCGAGAGAATCAGGATGGTCATGTCCGCCAGAACGTTGTCGGTCGCCTCGGCGCACAGGCGTTCCAGCGCGCGCTCGAGCCCCGCCTCGCCCTCCGCGGCGTCCCACGTGGCGTCCAGGGTCACGGTACGGAATGCCCCGTCGAGCAGTTCGGAGATCCCGCGGATCTTTTCCAGGTCGCCATTGGTCAGCACCGGCTGGGCCACTTCCAGCCGTTTGTGGGTTCCCGCCTGCCGCCCGAGGAGATTGGGGCGCGGACCGATCATGGACACAAGGCTCATCACCAGCTCCTCCCGGATCGGGTCGATCGGCGGATTGGTGACTTGGGCGAAGTTCTGTTTGAAATAGTCGTAGAGAAGCTTGGGTCGCTCGGAGAGGACGGCCAGGGGCGTGTCGGTCCCCATGGAGCCGACGGGGTCCTCGCCGGTTCTGGCCATGGGTTCGAGAAAAAAGGCGATATCCTCCT
>JBDTKQ010000288.1:0-14681 GCA_039935235.1 Caulobacteraceae bacterium | reverse complement strand
TACCTCGCCTATTTGCGGGACCCCGACGGCAACAAACTTTGCACCCTTCACCGGCTGTAGGCGGCCACGGACGTCGACCGGCGCCGGTCCTGCCCCCCGGAGACACCCATGCCCATCTTCTACCCCGACATTCTCGACCAGAGGTCCGCGCCGCGGGCGTTCGAATTTGGCGACAAGGACGTCATGCTCTACGCCTTGGGGATCGGCATGGGGGCCGATCCCATGGACGAGCGGGAGTTGCCGTTCGTCTATGAGAAAGGGCTGAAGGTCGTTCCCACCGCGGCGACGGTTCTGGGCGGCGGCGGTCGGGCGGCGGGCAAAGCGCCGGCCATGCCGCCCGGCCATCGCCCCAGCCAGCTCAACTATCTGATGGTCGTCCACGGCGAGCAGAAGGTGGAGTTGCATCGCCCCCTGCCCTCCGCCGGGACGTTCACCGCCCAGAGCCGCACGGTGGGGGCCTTCGACAAGGGCGAGGGAAAGGGCGCGGTGGTCGTCAACGAGACGGTGTGGATGGACGCGGCGGGAGAGAAGGTGGCGACCCTCACCGGCTCGACGTTCGCCCGCGGCGACGGCGGTTTCGGCGGCCCGTCCGCGGGCGCCCCGGAGCCGCATACGGTCCCCACGCGGGCGCCGGACCTGTCGCTTGATTTCGCCACCCGACCGGATCAGGCGCTGATCTACCGGCTCAACGGCGATCGCAATCCTCTGCATTCGGATCCCGACGTCGCCCGCCGCGCGGGATTCGACCGGCCGATCCTCCACGGCCTGTGCACCTACGGAATCACCTGCCGGGCCGTGCTCGGGGGGATCACCGGCCATAATCCCGAGCCGATCCTCAGCCATCAGGCGCGGTTTTCCGCCCCCGTGTTTCCCGGCGACACGATCACGGTCGATCTGTGGCGCGACGGCAGGGCGATCTCGTTCGAGGCGCGGGTGACGGCCCGCGAGGTGACGGTGATCAAAAACGGCCTGACCATGCTGCGGTGAGGGGTCCTGGAGAGCGGGCGGGACGTCCGCGCCGCGGCCTATCCCGCCGTCGCTCCGTCCATGACCGTGCGCAGCGCCCGCTCGAGGTCGCCGGCGCGGAAGGGCTTTTGCAGGACCTGCGCGCCGTCGTCGACCGCGCGCAGGCCGCTCTCGCCATAGCCGGTGGAGAAGATCGCCGGGACGCCGCGGGCTTTGAGGGCGTCGGCCACATCGAAGGACGACTTGCCCCCCAGATTGACGTCGAGCACGGCCGCGTCGATCGCCATCGGGGCCGCCGCCATTTCCATCGCCGACTCCAGACTGTAGGCGGGTCCGATCACCACGCAGCCAAGGTCGGCGAGCATGTCCTCCATGAGCATGGCGATCATCGCCTCGTCCTCGACCACGAGGATTCGCAAGCCCTCGAGGATTCGGTTCGCGCCCGTGTCCGACAAGATCGAGGCCCCTTTTCGCGCTTCCCGCCAACTTTAGGAGTCGCGGCCGCCAAAGGCTAGCCTTGGTCGCGGGCGAGGGGTGGCCCGACCCTGAGGGCGGTGATCTGGTTGCGCTGGCGGCGGAGGATCTGGATCCGGTGGCGATGGAAGAGGAACCTCTGTCCCTGTTCGGGGATCGCCTGGGCTTCGTGGATGACGAGGCCGGCGACGGTCACCGCGTGGTCGTCGGGCAGGTCCCAGTCCATCGCCCGGTTGAGATCGCGCACGGTGACGTCTCCGTCGACGTGGACCGAGCCGTCGGCCTGGCGGCGGACGCCGAGCACCGCCTCGTCGTGCTCGTCGTCGATCTCGCCGACGATCTCCTCAAGGATATCCTCGAGCGTGACCAGTCCCTGAAGGGCGCCGTACTCGTCGACCACGAGGGCGAAATGGCTGCGGCGTTTCAGAAAGCCGTTGAGCTGATCCTTCAGCTTGGTGGTTTCGGGGATGAACCACGGCTCGCGAACGATGGCGGCGATGTCGATGGCCTCGACCCTGCCGCCGGCGGCGGCCACGGCTTTCAGCAGGTCCTTGGAATGGAGGACGCCGACGATGTTTTCCGGATCGTCGCGAAAGAGCGGCAGGCGCGAATGCTCCGAGGCGAGCACCCGCGCCACCAGATCGCGGGAGGAAAGGCCCATGTCGATCATGGTCATCGATTTGCGATGAACCATGACCTCGGCGACGTCCATGTCCGACAGGTCGAGCACCCCGCCGAGCATGCGCCGGTCGCGGCTTTCCACGGCCCCCTCGGAGTGGTGGTACTCCACCGCCCCCCTTATCTCTTCATGGGCGGCGAGGACGTCGGTGGCCATGTCGAGATCGACGCCGAACAGGCGCAGGGTGTGCCGCACGATCCACTGAATGGCGTAGATCACCGGGCCGAGCACCCGCACCACGATCAGCATCGGCGTCGACAGCGAGCGGGCGACATCGTCGGCCCGCACGATGGCGAGGGTCTTGGGCAGCACCTCGACGAACACCACCACCAGCAGGGTCATCACCGCCGTGGCCAGGGCCACCCCCCATCCGCCCGGCACCACGCGGGTGATGAACAGTGTGGCGAGGGCGGAGCTCAGGATATTGAGCACATTGTAGCCGATCAGCACCGCCCCGATCATCGTCTCCTGATCGGAGAGCAGGCGGTTGACTCGCTTGGCCCCGCGATCTCCCTCCCGTTCGAGCTGGTGCATCCGCCCGCGGCTGGCGCGAGTGAGCGCGGTCTCGGCGGCCGAGAACACCGCCGACACCGCGAGCAGCGCCAGGATCAGGACGCAGACCGCCCAGATCGCGGCGTTCATGGAAAGGCTCCTTCGGCGATGAGAAATTCGCGCACGGCGGCCGGATCGACGTCGTCCGCGACGATGGCCTCTCCCACCGCACGCGCGAGGATCAGGGTGAGGCGGCCGCCTTTCGCCTTCTTGTCCTGAATCATGTGGCCGACGAGGGCGTCCGCGCCCAGCGGGACGCCGATCCCCGCGAGTTCCGTGGGCAGGCCCGCCGCGGCGAGGGCGCGGGCGGCGGCGGTGGCGTCCGCCCGCGGGCAGAGTCCCAGGGCGGCGGACAGGCGAAATGCGAGGGCGCAGCCGAGCCCCACCGCCTCGCCATGCTTCAGCGCATCGCCAAATCCGGTCTCCGCCTCGAGGGCGTGGGCGAAGGTGTGGCCGAGGTTGAGCAGGGCGCGAACGCCGCCCTCGCGCTCGTCGGCGGCGACGATGGCCGCCTTCATCTCCACCGAGCGTCGCACGGCGTGGGCCAGGGCGGCGGGCTCCCGGGCGAGCACCGCGGCCCCGTTCGCTTCCAGCCAGCCGAAAAACGCCGCGTCGCCGAGAAGCGCGTATTTCAGCACCTCGGCGTACCCGCAGATCATTTCACGCTCGGGGAGTGTATCGAGCACCGCCAGATCGGCGAGCACCACACGGGGCTGGTGGAAGGCGCCGATCAGGTTCTTGCCGCGCGGGGTGTCGATGGCCGTCTTGCCACCCACCGCCGAATCGACCTGGGCCAAAAGGGTGGTGGGAATCTGCACGAAATCGATCCCGCGCTTGTAGATCGCCGCGGCGAAGCCGGTGAGGTCGCCGACCACCCCGCCGCCAAAAGCGACCGCCATGTCGCCCCGCTCCAGCTTCAGGGCGAGGAGGGAGTCGCACAGGGCGGCCAGCCCCGCGAAGCTCTTGGCCGCCTCACCCGCCTCGATGACCACCGGGTGGACGGCGATCCCGGCGGCCGCAAGCGCCGCGCTCAGCCGCGCGCCGTGCAGGGCGGCCACAGTCTCGTCCATGACCACCGCGACCGCGGGCCGGGCGAGGAAGGGCGCGACCGCCTCGCCCGCCCGGTCGATCAGACCGCACCCAATGACCACCTCATAGGCCCGCCCGGCGATATCCACGGCGACAGTGGCGGTCACGGCGCCTGGTTCCGGGCGGCGAGGGCCCGCACGATGGCGTCGACCGCCACGCCATGGGCGGTCTCGCCCGTCTCGATGACGATGTCCGCCTCGCCATAAGCGCCGTAGCGGGCCGCCGCCTGCGCCTCGAGCACCGCCAGCGGCTCCTTGCCGGCGACCAGAGGCCGGTGATCGCGCCGGCCGATCCGCCGGGCCAGCACCCCCAGATCGGCCTTCAGCCACACCGAGATCGCCCGCGCGCGGATAAGGCGGCGGGTCTCCTCGCAGGCGAAGGCCCCGCCGCCGGTGGCCAGCACATGCGGCGCCCCGTCCAGCAGCCGCGCGATCACCCGGCGCTCGCCCTCGCGGAACGCCGGCTCGCCGAGGGTCTCGAAGATGTCGGCGACGGAGCGGCCGGCGGCGGCCTCGACCTCGGCGTCGGCGTCGCGGAACGGCATGGCCAAGGCGGCGGCGAGGCGGCGGCCGATGGTGCTCTTGCCGACCCCCATCAAGCCGACCAGAGCGATGGTCTTGCCGTTGAGGGCGGTCTTGCGGGCGGAAACTGGAGGGGCGGCCATAGTCGAATGAGGCTTTACACGACCCCCGCACCGCGCGCCAAACTTGCCGATGAATGGCGCGGACGCTTCCCCGTGAGCGGGGCTGACTGGATCGAGGCGTTTCTCGAGATGATGGCGGCCGAGCGCGCGGCGGCGACGAACACCCTGATCGCCTATGGCCGCGACCTGGCCGCCGCCGAGGGGTTCCTGGCGAGGCGCGGCCTCGACCTCGCATCGGCTCCCGCCGAAATGATCGAAGCCTGGTTTTCGGACCTTGGCGCGCGGGGCCTGTCGGGCGCGACCGCCGCGCGCCGCCGGGCGGCGGTGCGTCAGTTCTACCGGTTCGCGGTGGCGGAGGGCTGGCGCGCCGACGATCCCTCACGCCGGGTGGACGCCCCCCGCAAGGGCCGGCCGCTCCCCAAGGTGCTCACGCGCGGCGAGATGGGCCGGCTGATCGCCGCCGCCGGGGCGAGGGACGGGGCGGCCGGCGGCCGGCTCGCGGCCATGGTCGAGCTGATCTACGCCTCGGGCTTGCGAGTCTCCGAACTGGTCGCCCTTCCCTTGGCGACGATGGCCCGCGACCCTGCCTTCCTGATGGTGAGGGGAAAAGGCGGCAAGGAACGGCTGGCCCCCCTCAACACCGCCGCGCGCGCGGCGGTGAAGGCGTGGCTGCCGCTGCGCGCGGCGGCGCTCGGCAAGAAGGAAAGCCCCTGGCTGTTCCCCTCGCGGGGCCGCGGCGGGCGGATCACAGCCCGTCGCTTCGCCCAGCTCCTCGGAGAGGCGGCGCTGGCCGCCGGTCTCGACGCCGACAAGGTCAGCCCGCACGTTCTGCGCCACGCTTTCGCCACCCACCTTCTGGACGGCGGGGCCGATCTTCGGGTGGTGCAAACCCTCCTCGGCCACGCCGACATCGCCACCACCCAGATCTACACCCACGTCGCCCAGGAACGCCTGCGCGAGGTGGTGGAGACCCGTCACCCCCTCGCTCGCCGCAAGGACCGCCCGTGACCGTCAGATCGCCCCGCGCCTTCTTCCAGCCCCTCGCCCAGGGCGCCCCGGCCCCGCTTCGCGAGCTTCCCGTCCGCCTTGAGCGGGCGATCCATTTCATTCCGCCGCATCTGGACAAGGTCCGCGCCAGGGTCGCCGAGACGGCGCGCGAGGCCGATGTGATCTGCGGCAATCTCGAGGACGCGATTCCCGCCGAGGCCAAGGACGCCGCCCGCGCGGGGTTCGTCGCCATGGCCGGTGAGGTGGATTTCGCCGCCCTCGGTTGCGGTCTTTGGGTGAGGATCAACGGGCCGGCGGCGCCGTGGCACCTCGACGACGTCACCCAAATCGTCGCCGCCTGCGGCGATCGGCTCGACGCGATCATGGTCCCCAAGGTCGAAGGCCCGTGGGACATCCACTATATGGACCAACTTCTCGCCGTTCTCGAAGCGCGCCATGGGCTGGCCCGGCCGATCCTCCTCCACGCCATTCTCGAGACCGCCGCCGGGGTGGCCAATGTCGAGGCCATCGCCACCGCCAGTCCGCGCCTTCAGGGGATCAGCCTGGGGCCCGCCGACCTCGCCGCCAGCCGCGGGATGAAAACCACGCGCGTGGGCGGCGGCCATCCCGCCTACCGCGTGATCGGCGACCCGGACGCGGCGGGGGCGGCGCGGACCTCCGCGCAGCAGGACATCTGGCACTACACCCTCGCCCGCATGGTCGACGCCTGCGCCGCCGCGGGGATCAAGGCCTTCTGGGGTCCGTTCGGCGCGATCGACGACGCGGAGGGCTGCGAGCAGCAGTTCCGCAACGCCTTCCTCATGGGCTGCGCCGGAGCGTGGAGCCTCCACCCGAGCCAGATCGCCATCGCCCGGCGCGTTTTCTCCGCCGATCCCGCCGAGGTCGCCTTCGCCCGGCGCATACTCGCCGCCATGCCGGACGGTGCGGGCGTGGCCATGATCGACGGCAAGATGCAGGACGACGCGACGTGGAAACAGGCGAAGGTCATGGTCGATCTCGCCGACGCGGTGGCGACGAAGGACGGGGACGGGTCCCGGTCCGTGTCTTGACGTGGGCGGTCCGGCTATTTCTTTCCGGACAGGGCGGCCAGTTGTTCCTGCATGGCGGCCATCTGACGCTTGATGTCGGCGAGGGAATCTTCCGGCGGGGCGGCGGTTTTTCCGGCGGGAGGGGGCGCGGCGGGCGCCTCGTCGGGGCGGAAGGCGAAGGGGGTGAACATCTTCATCGCCCGGTCGAAGAGGGCCATGTTCTGGCGGATTTGCTCCTCGACCATGCCCATGGCCGGCGGGGTCGCCAAGGGGAACTGGGCGCGGGCGCGCTCCTGCTGGCGGATGAAGCTGTCGAGGGACAGCTCGAGGAAACTCGGCAGAAAGGCTTGCATCCGGTCGCCGTAAAAGCCGATGAGCTGGCGGAGGAACTGGATCGGGAGGAGATTCTGGCCCCGCCCCTCCTCCTCGAAAATGATCTGGGTGAGGACCTTGCGGGTGATGTCCTCCCCGCCCTTGGCGTCGTAGACCACGAAGTCGACGCCCTCCTTGACCATGGCCGACAGGTCCTCGAGGGTGATGTAGCTGCTGGTGGCCTTGTTGTAGAGCCGGCGATTGGCGTACTTCTGGATGATCACCCGTTCCCGCGGCGCGTCGCCCGCGGCCTCGGCCTGCGCCTTGGGCGATTCCTTTCGGCTCCGGTTCGGCATGGGCGACCCCTGACGGCTCTTCACGCGGCGAAGTATCGCCCATACCGCGGCGCGGCGCCAGACGAGGGGCAAATGGGCGGGTGACGCCGGGGGCCATGTTGAGGCATGGTGAAACCCCCACCTCCCGGAGTCATTATTGATGAGCGACATCGTCATCGTTTCCGCCGCCCGCACCGCGGTGGGCTCGTTCAACGGCGCCCTTTCCGGCGTCCCGGCCCACGATCTGGGCAAGGTCGCCATTCAGGCGGCGATCGAGCGGGCGGGGATCGAGGCGGCCGATGTCGACGAGGTGATCATGGGCCAGGTTCTTCAGGCCGGCGCCGGCCAGGGACCCGCGCGCCAGGCCGCGGTCAATGCCGGGGTGCCGGTGGAAAGCCCAGCGTGGAGCGTCAACCAGCTGTGCGGCTCGGGCCTGCGCGCCGTCGCCCTGGGGGCCCAGCAGATCGCTGCCGGAGACGCGCGTGTCGTCGTCGCCGGCGGGCAGGAGAGCATGAGCCAGTCGCCCCACGCGGCCAATATCCGCAATGGCCAGAAGATGGGCGATCTCGGCTTCGTCGACACCATGATCAAGGATGGGCTGTGGGACGCCTTCCACGGCTATCACATGGGCCAGACCGCCGAGAACATCGCCAACCGCTGGCAGATCACCCGCGAGGACCAGGACCGTTTCGCCGTCGCCTCCCAGAACAAGGCCGAGGCGGCGCAAAAGGCCGGCCGGTTCTCAGGCGAGATCGCGCCGGTGACGATCAAGGGCCGCAAGGGAGACACCATCGTCGACCAGGACGAGTTCATCCGTCACGGGGTCACCTACGAGGGAATTTCCGGCCTCCGCCCCGCCTTCGCCAAGGACGGCACGGTCACCGCCGCCAACGCCTCGGGGCTCAACGACGGGGCCGCCGCGGTGGTCTTGATGAGCGCCGACGAGGCGACCAGGCGGGGCCTGAAGCCGCTGGCGCGGATCGCCTCCTGGGCCCACGCCGGGGTCGACCCGCGGATCATGGGAACCGGGCCGATCCCCGCCACCCGCAAGGCGCTGGAGAAGGCCGGGTGGAAGGTGTCCGACCTCGACCTGATCGAGAGCAACGAGGCTTTCGCCGCCCAGTCCCTTTCCGTGGTTCGCGAGCTCGGCCTCGATCCGGCCAAGGTCAACGTCAACGGCGGGGCCATCGCCATCGGCCACCCCATCGGCGCCTCCGGCGCCCGCATCCTCACCACCCTCGTCCATGAGATGAAGCGCTCGGGCGCGAAAAAGGGCCTCGCCACCCTGTGCGTCGGCGGCGGCATGGGCGTGGCCATGTGCGTCGAGGCGATGTGAAGCGGGCCGGAAAACCGATCGAAGGGAAGACAGGATGAGCAGAGTGGCGTTCGTCACCGGGGGCACCCGGGGGATCGGCCGGGCGATCGTCGCCCGCCTCAAGGCCGCCGGCTACAAGGTGGCCGCCGGCTACGCCGGAAACGAGGTCGCCGCCCAGGCCTGCGCCAGCGAGCTTGGGGTTCTCGTGGTCAAGGGCAATGTCTCGTCGTTCGCCGATTGCGGAGCGGCGGTGAAGGCCGTCGAGGCCGAGCTCGGCCCGATCGACGTTCTTGTCAACAACGCCGGCATCACTCGTGACGCCATGCTCCACAAGATGACCGAGGAGCAGTGGAACGAGGTGATCCACGTCAATCTCGCCTCGATCTTCAACATGACCCGCAATGTCATCGAGGGGATGCGCGAGCGGGGCTACGGCCGAATCGTCAACATCAGCTCGATCAACGGCCAGAAAGGGCAGATGGGACAGACCAACTATTCCGCCGCCAAGGCCGGAATGATCGGTTTTTCTAAGGCTCTCGCGCAGGAAAACGCCAAGAAGGGGATCACCGTAAACACCATCGCCCCCGGCTATATCGACACCGAGATGGTCGCCTCGGTGCCCAAGCCGGTGCTCGACCAGATCATTGCCGCGATTCCCGTGGGTCGCCTCGGCATGGCCGACGAGATCGCCCGTTGCGTGGCCTTCCTCGCGGCCGAGGATGCCGGCTTCATCACCGGCGCCACCCTGAGCGTCAACGGCGGCCAGTACATCTCGGGCTGACCCCCAAAGCGTCCAAATACCGCCCCTATCGCGCGCCATGGATCGTGCATGACGCCGAAGCCTCCGGCCTTGCACGGCGCGCTCGCCCTCGCCACGGCGCTCCTCGTCGGGGGAGCGGGCGCGAGTGTCGCGGGGCACGCCCTGGCGCAACCAGGCTGGCTCAGGCGAGCCCTCACCACCGCCCAGACCGACGCCGGGCGGCGACCCGCGCCGCCGCCGGTCGCCCGTTACGCCGTGGACGAGGGCGGGGTATTCATCCTCGACCGCAGCGCCAGCCCGACCCTGATCAGGTTCGAGGACAATCCCGAGGTGTGGGTCCTTTATCCGGCGCGGGGACCCCGGGGGGACATGATCTATCGCAACGACATGGGCGAGACGGTGCTGCGGGCCACGAAGCTGGGCGGAATGACCGTGTTCACCCCCCGGCGCCCCGAAGGCGCGGCCGCCGGCCTGATCGGTCCGACGGCGCCGCTTCGCCTGACCCCACTCGGGCCGGTGGGGCTCTATCAGCGCCTGCTTCAGGCCAGCGCCCGGGTCAGCCGCTCGGCTCAGCATCTGGTCGGCTTCGACGCCCTCGCCGCCAACCCGACCTCGGACGCCCTGATCGCCGACGCCGCCGCCGTCACCGCCGCGGCCATGGTCAATCTCGCCTCGCGGCCGGGAGGGCGGGTCGTGGTCGCCCGGGTGAGCCGGGTCAACTTCTCGCAAGGAGCCAACGCTCAGGTCGCGGTCCAGAGCGGCATCGTGACCGTGGTCGTCGCCCCCTCCCGGGGCATCGCCGGGCGCCCCTCCTCGGCCCGCATCATCCAGATGCTCGGGCGGTAGGTCTCACCTTCCCCCCAAGCCGAATGGCGACGGCGACCACGACCGGCGGACGGGCTCAGGCGTCTCCGCGGTCGAAGCGGGCGGCGCGGTCGACGAGGTCGCTCATCCGGTGGGCGGCGTGGACCGTGAGCCGGTGGGGGGTCGATCCGGGCCTTGGCGCGATGAAATCGGCCATCTTCCGGGCGAGGTCCCGCTGCGCCTCCGACGCGGTGGCCAGAAGCGCGATCACCAGATTTTCCAGGGCGATGACCCGGGTGCGCAGCTCGGCCCATTCCGCCGGCGTCGGCGAGGTGGCCGGTCCGAGGAGTTCGTTCTCCGGCGCGAGGTGTTGGGGCCCGTCCGGCTCGGCCCCGCCCTCGTCGTCCCACCGCGCGATCGCCCGGGCGCGGATGGGCGGCTCGTCGCTCGCGGGTTCGGACATCGTTTCGACCACCCTTTCGCCGAAGGATTAGAACAGCCGCCCCGCCTCGTCCATCGCCGTCGTCACAGCCAACGCTTGTCGCAGGTCGCGAAGCTCCGCTGCTCGACGCAGGTCGCGTCGCCGTCGAGCACCTCCCATCGCGTTGCCGCCCCATCGCGCCAGAAGTGCAGGCCGAAGCTGGCGCCGCCCACCCGCAGATCGCTGATCGTCAGGTCGCGCATCCAGTCGGGAAGCGCCGGGTCGATGTAGAGCTTGCCGCCCGGAGCGTCCGGCGCGAAGCCGACGATCATCGCCAGAAAGGCGAAACACGATCCGGCGGCCCACGCCTGCGGCACATTGGCCCCCAAGTATTGCACGGGAAAATTGTCCGCTTCCCGCTGCAGGCCCGAATAGAGCTCCGGCATCTGGTGGAGCATGAAAAATCCCGCCGCCCCACTGATATCGCGGGCGACGCGCGCCGCCTCCTCGACGAAGCCATAGCGCCGCATGCCCAGGGCGATGAAGGCGTTGTCGTGCGGCCACACCGAGCCGTTCTGATAGGAATGCGGATTGAACGCCGGGTGATCGGCCGACAGCGTACGCACGCCCCACCCGCTCCACATGTCCTTCTCCATCAGACGACGGACCACCCGTTCGGCGCGGTCTTTCGACACGATGCCGCTCCACAGGAGCTGACCTGCATTGGAAGCGACGCTCCACACCGGCTTCTTCTCGCCATCGAGGCAGAAGGCGTAGAAACCGGTTTTCTCGTCCCAGAACGCCGCGTTGAACTTCTCGAACAGCGCGGCCGCCTTGCGTCGAAGGGACCGGGCGCGGGCCGGCTTGCCCACCGCGTCGAAGATCTGCGCCATGCGCAACCAGGCGTCGTAGACATAGCCCTGAAGCTCGCAAAGCGCCTTGGGACCCTTCACCAGAGTCCCGTCCTCATAGACCAGCGCCTCGCCGGAATCTTTCCAGCCCATGTTCTCGTAGCCGACCGGCGAGCGGGTCTGGTATTCCTGAAAGCCGTCGCCATCGCGATCGCCGTATTTGTCGATCCACGCCAGGCACTTCTCCGCCGCCGGCATGAACTGCTCCAGCAGACTCTGGTCCCCGGTGCAGCGCCAGGCATTGTGCAGCACCATCAGGTAGAGGATCGTGGCGTCGGCCGTCCCGTAATAGGGGGTATGCGGAATGAGCTTGAAATGGGCCAGTTCGCCACGGCGCAACTCGTGCATGATCTTGCCCGGCTCGGCATCGCGATAATCGTCGCGCCTTTTCGCCTGGAAACGGGCGAGCACTTCGAGCGCGCCGCGGGCGAAGTCCGGATAGACCATGGAATTTTGCAGCGAGACGATCAGGGAATCGCGGCCGAACAGGGCGACGAACCACGGCACCCCCGCCGCCGGCACGAACCGCAGATGGTCGGTCCCCTCGATCGGCAGGCGAAGCGCGGCCATGTCCTGCACCGACTGATGGTAGAATCGCCAGAACTCTTCGTTGCTCGTCTCGACCTTGAGGACGGCGGTTTGCCAGGCGTCGAGCGCATCGCCGCTGTTGGCGCTGGCAATGTGGGCGATGCAGTCCACCGGCGCCGGTTCGACCCCCTTGCCCTCGTCGACCTCGTAAAAAATGCAGGCGTGCCACGCGTCCCCGGGGGCGAGATCGACCTGGAAACTGATCCGGCCGTTGGCGTAGGCCGGGTGCGAATCGCAATTCTTCATGGTCGTGCAAAGGTCGCGCTGAAAGCCGCCGTTCTTGTAGGAGGTCCGCAGCCGGGACAGCCGCTGCGACCACACGGTGGCGATCTGTCCGCGCCGGACGATATGGCCGCTCTTCACCTCGAAGAGGTCGGCGAAATCGCTGCGCACGGCGATCTCGAGGTTGAAGCTCACCTTCTTTTGGCTGTTGTTGACCAGATCGAGATCCTCGTGGATTCCGTCGCCGATGCACCGGCCGATGGTCAGACCAAGGGCGCCCGTGGGGATCCGCCCGTCGGCGGTGTCGATGTCGCCGTTGACGAGAAAAATGCGCGAGGCGAAATAGGCGACGTTGCCGCTGTTGAGAAGCTGCCATGGCACGCCGTCGGCATAGATTTGCCAGCTGGAAATCATCCGCGTGTCGGCGTGGTAGAAGCCCTTGTCGGTGGGCCACGGAATCTGCCCGTCCTGATCGGTGACCAGAAAACTGTAGCCCTGATTGATCGCCAGGCGCGGCGGACCGACGGTGACTTCGAGGGCCATGAGGTGTTTTCCGTAACGGGGTCCGACGCGACGCCATGCCAACGCTTGATCCGGCCGTGAGGTTTCCCGTGATCGGCGGGAAGCGCAAGAGGCCTATTCCGCGGCCAGGACCCTCGCGGACCGCGTGGCCGCGACCAGAGGTTCGAGAAGATGTCGCGCCAGATGCCTCACCACCGGTGGGCACACCCCATCGCCCAGCACGTGGCAGGCGCGCGTGTAGCCGGCGGGGAGGCGGTAGCTGTCGGGCAGACCCATGAGCCGGGCGGCCTCGCGGGCGGAAAGCAGGCGCGATCGCACGGCGCCGTTTTCGATCACCAGGATGGTCTGGCGACTCGAGCCGCCGCCGGGGGTGCGCAGACAACCGGCGACACCGTCGAAGCGGACCTCGGCCCTCTGGCGCCGCACTCCGCCGGGCCCCGGTCGCGTGCGTCTGTAGACGCCGCCGACGGTCTTGACGCCCAAGCGCCTCGCCGCTTCGACCCTGTCCGCGTGCAAGGGGGCCATCAGGCCCAGAAGCGTGGCCGTCTCCTCGTCCGTGCGCCATCGGACATCGGCGGGATCGTCCTCGATCACCTCGATCAGTCGCGAACTCCGCGCCGCCGGTCTGGCGAGCCGCCACCACGTCCAGCTCTCCTTGAGCGTCGGCGAAAGCCGGTCGTGCGCCGCGATCAGCGCCGGTGGCCGTTCATCGTCGCGCGTCCCCGCCCCCTCGAACCCGGCGGGAATGGGCGCCCCGGCATCGGCCGCGAGGAAGAAGACTCGCGGCCGGCTTTGCGGAACGAAGCACGCCGCGTCGATGGCCACGGCCCCGACCCGGTATCCGGATCGGGCGAACGCCCCGACGATGGCGCAAAAATCGCCGCCGCCATTGGCGGTGAGGATCCCGGTGACGTTCTCGAGAACGACCAGCGGCGGCGCTCGGCCCTCGCGGCGGAGAGTCTCGATCAGACGCCAGAATGGCCAGAACGTCCCCGACCGGGTGGCCGCGTCGCCGCCGCCGCCCATGCCGGCACGCTCTCCGGCGAGCGACAGATCCTGGCAGGGAAAGGACGCCCACGCCAGATCGGCGCGGTCGGGCAGGTCCGCGGCCGCGAGGGCCGCGACGTCCCCCCGCGCGAGGTGATCGGCCCCGAAATTGTCGGCATAGGCCGCGCACTTCACCGGATCGATGTCATTGGCCATAAGGCAGCGCCAGCCGGCGCCGAGCCCCACGCGCGCCATGCCCCCACCGGCGAAAAACTCGTAGAAGGTGGGACGCGCGTCGTTCACGAACCGCCTGGCCCCTTGCCGCATCCCGGACTTTCAGGAACGCCTCTGGTGACTCCTATTGACGAAGCGGGCGATTCTCAACCGGCGGCGAGCGGGCGGGTTACCTTGCTCTCCATCCAGTACCTCCGCGCCGCCGCCGCCCTGGCGGTGGTCGCCTATCACGCGTTGCAGTGGCGCACCGGCGGCTTCGACGTCGGCCGGGCCGGGGTGGACGTCTTCTTCGTGATCAGCGGGGTGATCATGTGGACGGTGACGTCCGGGCGGCGCCTCGCACCCGGGGCCTTCCTCTGGCGGCGCCTCACCCGCGTGGCTCCTGCCTATTGGGCGGTGAGCCTGGCGGTGTTCGCCATCGCCGCGGCGTGGCCGAAATTCCTGCCGCAGGTTTTGCCCGGCTGGGGCCACCTCGCCCTGTCGCTGGCCTTCGTCCCCCACCTCGATCCCAAGGGATTGCCGTTTCCCACCCTGCCGCCCGGATGGACCCTCGACTACGAGGCGATCTTCTATCTCGTCTTCGCCGGCGCCCTCCTCGCGGCGGAGAGGCTCCGGGCGTGGCTGGTCACGGGAGCCTTGGCGGCCATCGTCGCCGCCGGATTTCTCCTCACCGACCCGGTCTATATTCTGGGGGCCAACCCCATGCTGCTCCAGTTCGCCGCCGGGGTGTGGATCGGACGGGCGGCGGCGCGTGGCGCGCTTCCCCCCCGCGCGTGGGGCTTCGCCCTGATCGCCGGCGGCCTTGGCCTGTTCGCCGCCGTGCAGACGAGC
>JBDTKQ010000287.1:0-5368 GCA_039935235.1 Caulobacteraceae bacterium | reverse complement strand
TTCAAGGAATTCCACCACGCCTTCGCCATGAACGCCGGCGCCTGCGTACATCTCGAGACCCTTCAGGGGGAAAACTCCCACCATATCGCCGAGAGCGGGTTCAAGGCCCTTGCCCGCGCGCTGCGGGCGGCGGTGGAGATCGACCCGAAAACCCTGGGAGCGGCGCCCTCGACCAAGGGCGTCCTCTAGGCGCGCGCCGCCGATGCCGACCGTCGCCCTGATCGACTCCGGCTCGGGCAATCTGCGCTCCGCGGAAAAGGCGTTGGTCCGGGCGGCGGCGGGCCTCGCGGCGGCGCCGCGCATCCTGGTCACCGCCGATCCGGCGACCATCGCCGGCGCCGACGCCGTGGTGCTCCCGGGCGTGGGCGCGTTCGCCGCCTGCATGGCCGCGCTCACCGCGCGGGACGGGGTGATCGAGGCCATGGACAGCGCGGTGCGCGGCCGCGGCCGGCCGTTCCTCGGCATCTGCGTGGGCATGCAGCTTCTGGCCACCCGGGGCCTCGAGTTCGGAGCCACGGCCGGGCTGGACTGGGTCGGCGGAGAGGTGCGGCGTCTCGAACCGGCGGCGCCCGGCCGCAAGGTCCCGCACATGGGCTGGAACAGTCTGGAGCTGGACGTCCCCCGCGCGCCGTTCGCCGGCGTGGCCGGAGCGCACATGTATTTCACCCATTCCTTCGCCTTCCACCCCGACGATCCGGCCGATGTGGCGGCGTGGACCGATCACGGCGGGCGTTTCGCCGCGGCGGTGGTGCGCGGCAATCTGGCGGGGGTTCAGTTCCACCCCGAAAAGTCTCAGACCCGCGGCGCCCGGCTGCTCGTCGATTTTCTGGAGTGGCGGCCATGATCCTCTATCCCGCCATCGACCTGAAGGACGGCCAGTGCGTGCGCGTGGTGGGCGGCGATCTGGCGACCGCCACGGTATTCAACACCGATCCGGGGGCCCAGGCCCGGGCATGGGCGGCGGCGGGGTTCGCCTGGCTTCACGTCGTCGATCTCAACGGATCGGTGGCCGGACGGGCGGTCAACGACGCGGCGGTGCGCATCATCCTGGGGGCGGTTTCCATCCCCGTCCAGCTGGGTGGCGGCATCCGCTCGGCCCCGGAGATCGAGGCGTGGATCGAGGCGGGGGTGAGCCGGGTGATCCTCGGCACCGTCGCGGTGCGCGATCCGGCGCTGGTGAAGGCCGCCGCCCGCCGCTGGCCCGAACAGATCGCGGTCAGCGTCGATGTCCGGGGTGGCAAGGTGGCGACCCACGGCTGGACGCGGGATTCGGGGCTGGGCGCGGTGGAGGTGGCCCGCCGGTTCGAGGACGCCGGGGTCGGCGCCATGATCGTCACCGACATCGACCGCGACGGCGCCTTGACCGGCTTCGCCGTGGAGACCTTCGGCGAGGTCGCCGACGCCGTGGCGATCCCGGTGATCGCCGCCGGCGGTCTGGCCACGGTGGCCGACATCGCCCGTCTGGGCGCGCGCGCGGGAACCCCGATCGCCGGCGCCGTCCTCGGCCGGGCGCTCTACACCGGCGGCATCGGCCCCGCCGAGGCGCTGGCGGCGGCCGCCTTGTGCTGAAGGTCCGGGTCATCCCCTGCCTCGACGTCGCCGGCGGCCGGGTGGTCAAGGGCGTGCGTTTCGTCGCCCTGCGCGACGCCGGCGATCCGGTGGAACAGGCCGCCGCCTATGACGCGGCGGGGGCGGACGAGCTGATGTTCCTCGACATAACCGCCAGCCACGAGGGTCGCGCGGCCATTCTCGAGGTCGTCGCCCGCACCGCCGAGGTCTGTTTCATGCCGCTTGGCGTGGGCGGCGGCGTGCGCGGGGTCGAGGACGCCCGGCGCCTGCTCCGCGCCGGGGCCGACAAGGTCTCGATCAACACCGCGGCGGTGCAGGACCCCGCCGTTCTCACCGCCTGCGCCGACGCCTTCGGCGCCCAGGCCACGGTCGCCGCCATCGACGCCCGTCGCCGCCCCGGCGGCGGGGGATGGGAGGTCTTTACCCACGGCGGGCGCCGGGCGACCGGGCTGGACGCCGTGCGCTTCGCCGAAACCGCGGTGGCCGCGGGGGCCGGGGAGATCCTCCTCACCTCCATGGACCGCGACGGCGCGAGGGACGGCTACGACCTCGAGCTTCTCGCGGCGGTCGCCGGCGCGGTCGGGGTCCCGGTGATCGCCAGCGGTGGCGCCGGATCGGCCGGCGATCTGGTCGACGCGGTGCGGATCGGCGGCGCCGACGCCGTCCTCGCCGCCTCCATCTTCCATTTCGGGGACCTCTCCATCGGTCAGGCCAAACGCGCCATGGCCGCCGCGGGGATTTCGGTTCGACAACCCCAGTGAGGGCTGTTCGCCCGTCGACGGGACCCGCCGCCCGGCGGAGCCAATGCGGAACGCTGCCGGCGCGCGAAACTCCGATGAAGTCTGGTCGGCGAGTCTGGCGTGGGTTACGATTCGCCCGAAGTTAAAAGGGATCGATGACATGACGGCCGAGCAGAGGGCGCGGATCCTGGAGGCGATCGAAAGGCAAAGGGAGATCACGGCGACCGACAAGGAGGCCGCGCGGAAGGCCTTGATGCGCAGTGGCCTCTACCGCTCGGACGGCACGCTCAAAACGAGGTATGGCGGCAAGAAGCTCGTTGCCGTTGGCTAGGCTGACCACCTCCTTTGTTCTCGGATACCATGGCTGCGAGCGGGAAATCGGAGAAGCTGTCGTCAGTGGCGGCAAGCGCCTCAAAAGCAGTGAAAGTGCATATCATTGGTTGGGCGCGGGAACATATTTCTGGGAAGCCGACCCTCGACGCGCGCTCGAATGGGCCGAAGAACGACCCGGCAAGCGGGCGCTCAAGGCGCCGTTCGTCCTGGGCGCCGTGATCGATACCCGCAACTGCCTCGATCTGAGGACTCGCGAGGACGTTGAACTCGTGAAGCTGGCGTTCCAGTTGCTCAAGGCGGAAACCGCCGCGACTGGATTGGAAATGCCAGTGAACCAGGTGGCGCCGAACGACAAGAGCCCCGCCAAGGTCATGCGGTACCTGGATTTCGCCGTTGTCGATCGACTGCATCAACTCGTTCAGGAAACAGGGCGGGAGGCGTTCGATACGGTTCGCGCCCTTTTCGCCGAGGGAGAGGAAATTTACCCGGGAAGCGGCTTCCGGGAAAAGACCCATTCCGAAATCGCGGTTCGCAATGACGCTTGCATCATCGGTTTTTTCCGACCGCGGGAAAACTTGTCATGAGCCGGCTGGGTGACGTGATCGAGCGCTTGGCGGCGACCATCGAGGCCAGACGCGGCGCCGATCCGGCGACATCGTGGTCGGCGCGCCTGATCGGCGACCCGCCGCTGGCGGCCAAGAAACTGGCCGAGGAGGCGGTGGAGGCGGCCATCGCCGCGGTGCGAAACGATCCAGCGGCCCTCACCGCCGAGAGCGCCGACCTCATCTATCACTGGCTGGCGGTGCTCGCCGGCGCCGGGGTGAGCCTGGAGGCGGTGGCCGAAGCGCTCGAGGCGCGCGAGGGCCGCTCGGGCGTTGACGAAAAGGCCTCGCGCCCCGGCTGATGGTCGAACTCATCCGCTTGGCGCGAGGTCGAGGCGTTCGCCGGCGCCCTTGTCCTTGTCCTCCTGCAACGTCGGCCACGGCGGGCGATTGAATGTCTGGAAAGCGCCATGGATCCAAGGGCGCGAATCGACCCCGAGCTGACATCATGAGTCCAGCGATATAGGGTGGGACAGAGTCTCGGGGCACGAGTGAGGCGCCTTATGGCATCCGACGACACCGACACCGTCTTTTCGCGAGCCTTCGGATTGGCGGCTCCGATCGTTCAAGGCCCAATGGGCGGCATATCCGGACCGAAACTCGTGGCCGCGGTCGCTGAAGCCGGGGCGCTCGGTGTACTGCCGATCTGGTGTCACCGTATTGACGACGTCAAATCCAACATCGCCGCGACACAAGCCGCCACGAAACGGCCGTTTGCCGTCAATGTCCGCGCCGATCTCGTCCAGCAAGAGCACATTGCATGCGCGCTCGGCTTTGGAGTCTCGATCTTTCATCTCTTTTGGGGTGACCCATCCGCATCGATCCGTCGCATTCGCGGCCATGGCGCGCGCATAATCGCAACGGTAAGCGATGGCGATACAGCCAAGGCCGCCCTGGATGCGGGGGCCGAAGCGCTCATCGCCCAGGGTGTGGAGGCCGGCGGCCATGTGTTCGGATCGATGCCGCTCGTCGATCTTCTAGAGCTGGTGCTCGACCTCGCCGGTTCGATACCCGTTGTTGCCGGGGGCGGCATTGCCGATGGCGACGACGTTATCGAGGCGCTCGATCGCGGCGCGGCGGGCGCGCTGCTTGGAACGCGCTTTGCCGCGACGCACGAGTCGGAAGCCCACGGCATCTACAAACAGGCGCTGACCGCCGCCGATGGACAGGACACGGTTCGCACGACGCTGTTCGACATCGGGTGGCCGGAGGCTCCGCATCGCGTACTTCGCAATTCAACCTTTCGCGCTTGGCAGGCGGCCGGGCGGCCGGCGTCAGGCGATCGGCCTGGAGCGCGAGAGATCGTCGCAAGGATCGGCGAGGCGATGGAATACCCACGCTACCATGCCGCGTCGGCCAACATGGCCATGGAAGGCGACATCGAGGCGATGGCTCTCTATTCGGGAATGGGGGTTGGCAAAGTCACCGAGATCCGCTCCGCCCGACAAATAATTGATGAGATCAAGTTGTCGATACGAAGCCGGGCGCCGTTGTGATTTCGGATGACGAACCTCGGTTGTCGCGGTCGGTTCAGACATTTGCCGCAAAAAAACCGCGCCGGTGACTTGCGTCTCGCGCGAATGGGGTTCATTCAATCCAGACATATTGATCAAGGTCTCGACAGGCGCCGGAGATTGCGTCTTCCCCACGGGGGGCGCACCGATGGCGGTGAAGTCATTCAAGCAGGGGATTGTCATGAAAAAAGAGATTTTTCTGGCCGGCGCCGTGGGGCTTTGCCTGGTTTCCGCCACGGTCGCGCATGCGTCGGCCACGATCACGAAGTCGCCTGACCTGGGCGCCTATTGGCACCCGCTTTCGGGAGACGGAAACCCGACGTATGTCTATGCGGACAGCTTTGTGGCGCCGATTTCCGGCGCGGTGTCGAACATCGGCATTTGGCTGGCGAACTACGCCGGCGATACGAGCGCTCAGCCGGTGACGTTTGAAGTGTTGGGATCGAGCGGCGGCGGCGGTCCGGACGCGTCCGCCATACTCGCGACGACCGGCGTGCTCACACTAAACGTCACGGGTTCGCTGTCGCTTTTTTCCGCGAGCGCGACAAGCAACTTCAATCTGGTCGCCGGCCAGACCTATTGGGTCGCGGGCGACGAGCGTGGGCAGACC
>JBDTKQ010000286.1:0-13148 GCA_039935235.1 Caulobacteraceae bacterium | reverse complement strand
TTGACCCTCGGCGGCCGCTACACCACCGACGCCCTCTACAATATTTCCTATCCCATTGAATTGCTGTCGGCGGCCCCGAACAACGCCGCCAAACAGTATGTCGATCCGACGTCCGGCCTTCCGGCGGTCGGCGGCTTCCCCTCGACGATCTGCAACACCTCGAAGTCGGCCTGCCTCGTTCCGCAGCACGTCACCTATCGCGAGTTCACCGGCCGGGCGAACCTGGATTTCACCCCGACCCTGTCGTTCACCGACAAGACCCTGTTCTACGCCACCTATTCGCGCGGCTACAAAGGCGGCGGCTTCAACACCCCCTGCCAGACCGGCTTGGGGGGGGCGATCGCCGCGAGCTGCCCCTATCCGCTGCAGTACGCGCCGGAGTTCATCAACGCCTATGAGATCGGCACCAAGAATACCCTTCTGGGCGGTTCGCTGCTGTTGAACGCCGACGCCTTCTACTATGACTACACCGGCTACCAGATCTCGCAGATCATCGCCAAATCGTCGGTCAACTCGAACATCAACTCCAAGATTTATGGCGTGGAGTTCGAGGGCGTCTTTTCGCCGGTGCGCAACCTGACGTTCAACACCAACGTCGGCTTCCTCCACAGCTCGATCAACAGCGGTCAATCCGCCGTCGATACGCTGAACTTTACCCACGGCAACCCCAACTACACCGTGGTCAAGGTCACCGACGGCAGCAATTGCGTGGCCAACACCGCCGATGTGGCGGCCTACGTCGCGCTGAACAACGCCGACGGAAAGCATCCGGCGGCCGGTCTCAGCGCCCTATGCGCGGCGACGGGCGCCCTGTCGGGAGGCATTCCCTACGACCTCGGCGGCAAGAAGATGCCCAATACGCCGGATTTCACCGTTTCGGTCGGGGCGCAGTATGTCTTCGATTTGCCGGGAGAATGGAAGGCGACGCTTCGCGGCGACTTCTACTTCCAGGACAACAGCTTCGCCCGGATCTACAACGCCGTGGAGGACCGACTGAACTCCTATGAAGTGGTCAACGCCACCCTGACGTTCGCCAACGTCGTCCAAGGGGTCGATCTGCAGCTGTTCGTCAAGAACGCCTTCAACGCCCAGCCGCTTACCGGCACCTATGTGACGGACGCCTCGTCCGGCCTGTTCCAGAACACCTTCACCCTCGACCCGCGCACCTACGGGGCGCAGCTCACCAAGCGCTTCTAGGGCCGGGCGGCTTTCTGCAAATCGGCGGCGGGGCCTCGAAGGTCCCGCCGCTTTTTTTTGTCTCGCGCCTTGGAGAAGGGCGCGCGGCGTCTGTAGGGTGGGAGTGTTCCGCCCGCCGCGTCCCGCGCGCCTTTGAGCCTATCCGCCGATGGACACCCGACCGTCGCCGCCCGGCGCGCCCGCCATGCCCCCCCGCCGCGCCGCGCGGCGCGACCTTACCCGCGGTCCGATCACTCGCACCCTTCTGGTCTTTTCCCTGCCACTCCTGGGCGGCAACGCGCTTCAGTCGCTTAACGGGACGGTCAACCAGATCTGGGTGAGCCACACCCTGGGCGAAACGGCGATCACCGCTCTGGGCAACGCCAACATCGTCATGATGCTGATGCTGGGCTCGATCTTCGGCGTCGGCATGGCCGCCAACATCCTCGTCGCCCAGGCGTTCGGCCGCGCGGACGTGGCTCTGGTGAAGCGGGTGATGGGGACGGCGACTGGTTTCTTCATCGCCCTGTCCCTCGTCGTCGCGGTGGCCGGGGGGCTGTTCTCGCCGCATATCCTGGATCTGATGCGCACGCCCCCGGAATCGCGGGCCGAGGCGATCGTCTATCTGAGGATCATCTTTGCGTCGGTGCCCTTCATGTATTTCTTCATGTTCATGCAGATGGCCCAGAGGGGGGCCGGGGATTCGACGACGCCGTTCTGGTTTCTGGCCCTGGCCATCGTCATCGACATCGTCCTCAATCCGCTGCTGATCCGCGGCATCGGCCCATTCCCGAAGATGGGAATCGCCGGCTCGGCCACCTCGACCCTCGTCGGCCAGAGCACCGCCCTGCTGTTCCTGCTCATCCACCTCTATCGCCGGCGAAGCGTCCTGGTGCTTCGCCCGCGCGAGTTTCACCTGCTCATCCCCGACCTGACGCTCCTCAAATCGCTGATCACCCGGGGTTTGCCCATGGGCGTCCAGATGCTGGTGATGAGCGGCAGCGCCGTGGTGATGATCAGCTTCGTCAACCGCTACGGCGCCCTGACCTCGGCGGCCTATTCCATTTCCTCGATCATCTGGAGCTATCTGCAGATGCCGACGATGGCCATCGGCGCCTCGGTCTCCTCCATGGCCGCCCAGAACGTCGGGGCCGGCCATTGGGACCGGGTGGCCAAGGTCGCCCGCTCGGGGGTGATCTGCGGCCTGGTCATCACCGGCGTGATCGCTGTGTTCCTCTACGCGTTCAACGACCAGGTGCTGGGCATTCTCCTTCCCCGAGGCTCGCCGTCGATCCCGCTGGCGCGGCACATCAACACCACCGTGCTGTGGGGTTTCGTCCTTTTCTCGATCACCTTTGCCCTCTCGGGCGTGGTGCGATCGACCGGAGCGGTGTGGGGACCGCTGGCCATCCTCGTGGTGGCCATGGTCGGGGTGCGCATCCCCTTCGCGGCCTTGCTGATCCCGCGCTTCGGCGAGGACGCCATCTGGTGGAGCTTTCCCCTTGGCACCATCACCTCGGCCGTCCTGACCAGCCTCTACTACAAGTTCGGCGGCTGGCGGACCTCGCGCATGCTCACCCAGGAACCCCACGGCCAGGCGCCGGACGCGGGGATCGGCGCCCCGTCCATGGCCCCGGCCGAGCGCGACGTTCCGGCGGTCGCGGCGGGAGCGGGCTCCTGAAGCACATTTGCCTTTAACCCCGGAGCGCGGGCGCCCCGCGATGACGGTCCAAAATCGGATCGTTTCCTTCTTCCTTCCGGCCGTCGCGCATCTATGATCGCCGATAACCAAGGCGGAGACGACACCATGCGGTTCGGCATTTTCTACGAGCACCAGCTTCCCCGGCCGTGGACCGAGGGACTGGAGCTCAAGCTGTTTCAGGACGCCCTCGATCAGGTCGAGCTCGCCGACCGGATGGGCATGGACAATGTCTGGGAGGTCGAACACCATTTTCTCGAGGAGTATTCCCACTCCTCGGCCCCGGAGATCTTCCTCGCCGCCTGCTCGCAGCGAACCAAACAGATCCGCCTCGGTCACGGCATCGTCCTGATGCCCCCCGGCTACAACCATCCGGCGCGGGTCGCCGAGCGCATCGCCACCCTCGATCTGGTGTCGAACGGGCGGGTGGAATGGGGAACCGGCGAAAGTTCCGCCCTGCTCGAGCTCGGCGGCTATGGCGTGGCGGTGGCCGATAAGCGCAACGCCTGGGCCGAGGCGGTGGAGCAGTGCGCCAACATGATGGCCATGGACCCCTATCCAGGGTTCGAGGGGCGGTTCTTCTCCATGCCCACGCGCAATGTGGTGCCCAAGCCGGTGCAAAAGCCCCACCCGCCGCTGTGGGTCGCCTGTTCCAACCGCGAGACGATCAAGCTGGCCGCCCGCCTCGGCATCGGCGCCCTGACCTTCGCCTTCGTCGATCCGGCGGAGGCCAAACAGTGGGTGGACGACTACTATCGCATCCTCAAGGAGGAGTGCGTGCCCATCGGCCATGCGGTGAACGCCAATATCGCCATGGTCTCGAGCTTTGGCCTGCACCGCGACGAGGGCGAGGCGCGACGGCGGTTTCAGGAAGGGTTTCGTTTCTTCCAGTTCGCGCTGGGCTGGCACTACGGCTTCGGCGCGCAGATTCCCGGCCGCACCGATATCTGGGAGAAGTTCCAGGCCGCCCTCCCGGCCATGCCGGCGGTCTCGCCCAGCGAGGGCGGCATCGCCACCCCCGACGGCTTGCGCCAACACCTTCGCAAGTTCGCCGACTGCGGCGTCGATCAGGTGGCCTTCATCCAGCAAGGCGGCCGCAACCGCCACGAACACATCTGCGAGGCGCTGGAGCTTTTCGCCGGCGAGGTCATGGGCGAGTTCAAGGAGCGCGAGTCCGAGCGGGTGGCGCGCAAGAACGAGGCGCTCGCGCCCTTCATCGAGGCGGCCTTCCGGCGCAAGCAGTTCATGAAACCGCTCGCCGACAGCGAGATCGCCCCGGTGATCGCGCTCGGCCGTCAGGTCGCCGAGGAAGCCGCCCGCACCGGCGCTCCGGCGCCGGTCAACCCAAGGCTCGCGGCCTGGAGCGAGGCGGTGAAGGCCGGGGCGTGAGCATTCTTTCGTCCTCCCTCCCCACTTCGGGTGAGGGAGGGAGAAGGTTTCACGTCCATGCGCGGGCGAACTCCACCACCTGCCGGGCGACGATCGCCACTTGCGCCGCGTCGCGAGGGTCGACGAACGCGCCGGCGTCGTCGAACAGGCCGCCTGCGGCATTCAGCGTCGCCCCCATCGGGGTCGGCCAGCCGCGCAGGGCGTGGACGATGGAGCGAAGGGCCGCGAGGGTCGAGCCGCACGCCTGCCAGCCGCTGGCGACGACGATGCAGCCCACCGCCCGGCCCTCGAAATAGGGGCGCGGGTCGTCGCGCAGGGGCTCGAGGCTGTCGAGCGCGTTCTTCACCAGGCCGGAAATCGAGCCGTGATAGCCGGGGGTGGCGATGAGAAAGCCGTCCGCCTCGGCCACGGCGGCGAGGAAGCGGTCGAGGGCCGGATTGGCGGCGCCGTTCCCGGGGTTGAAGATCGGCAGGCCGGCCATGAAGGCGCCGCCGAACAACTCGGTACGGACCCCCTGCGCCTCCGCCGCCCCGAGCGCCCGGACAAGCGCCGTCTCGCTGGTCGAGCCGGGCCGCACGGTGCCTCCGATGCCGACGACGAGGGGGCGCCGCGCCGGGCTCACGCGCCGGCCGTCTCGGCTTTCCGCGCGGCGTGGTGCGCCTTTATTTCCTCGATCTCGCCGGCGTAGCGGTCGCGGGCGGCCTCCCGCAACTTGGGCAGGTGGTAGGCGGGAAAGAGGTCGTTGTCGGGGGCATAGTCGCGCAGCACCTGTTTGGCGACGGTGACCTTGTGAACCTCCGTCGGGCCGTCGGCGATGCCCATGACCAGGGCCCCGGTGATCATGCCCATGAACGGCATCTCGTTGGAGACCCCAAGGGCGCCGTGGATGTGCAGGGCGGTGGCGGCGATGTCGTGATAGACCTTTGGCATCGCCACCTTGATCGCGGCGATGTCCTTGCGCACGAGCTTGTAGTCCTTGTGCTTGTCGATCAGCCAGGCGGTGCGCATCACCAGAAGGCGGAACTGCTGGAGCTGAATCCAGCTGTCGGCGATCTGTTCCTGGACCATCTGCAGGTCGGCGAGGCGCCCGTCGCGGGTCTGGCGGGAGACCGCCCGGCGGCACATCAGGTCGAAGGCCTTCTGGCAGGCGCCGACGGTGCGCATGGCGTGGTGGACCCGGCCCCCGCCCAGCCGCGTCTGGGCGATGACGAAGGCGCCGCCCCGCTCGCCGAGCAGGGCGTCCCTGGGCACGCGCACATCGGCATAGCGGATATAGCCGTGTCCGCCCTCGCCCTCGTGATCGCCGACGCCGATGTTGCGGATCGTCTCGACGCCGGGGGTGTCCTTGGGCACCAGAAAGATGGAGGTGCGCCGATAGGGGTCCTTGGCCTCCGGATCGGTGACCGCATAGACCACGAGCACCGAGGCGTAGCGGGAATTGCTGGAAAACCACTTCTCGCCATTGATCACCCATTCATCGCCGACCAGCTCGGCGCGGGTCTTGAAGGTCAGCGGGTCGGAGCCGCCGGTCGGCTCGCTCATCGAAAAGGCCGAGCGGATGTCGCCGTTGAGCAGCGGCTTGAGCCACTTTTCCTTCTGCTCGGGGGTGCCGTAGTGGGCGATGATCTCGGCGTTGCCGGTGTCGGGCGCCTGGCAGCCGAAGACGGTGGGGGCCAAGCCGTTGCGCCCGAGCTTCTCGTTGATCAGGGCGAGCTTGACTTGTCCGAACCCCTGACCGCCCAGTTCGGGGCCGAGGTGACAGGCCCACAAGCCTTGTTCGCGGACCTTTTGCTGCATCGGCTTGATGAATTTCTCGCGCCCGGCCGAGCCCCATACCGCCATTCCGAGATGCGAGACCGGCTCGACCTCGTCGGCCATGAAGGTCTCGATCCAGTCGAGTTTTTTCTGGAACGCGGGGTCGGTCTCGAAATCCCAAGCCATGGCGGTTTTCCCTTGCTGTCGCCCGCATCATCGCCGCTCCGAAGCGGCCGCGCAACCGGCCCAAACGCTTGTTTGAACCGCCCCGCCACGACCCGCCGCCCCGAGGTTGGCGATTGAGCGGAGCCGGGGCGCGGTCTAGACGTTGTCACGGCCATGGCTGAGCTCGTCACGGATATCGAACGGCTGGTGATCTTCGGGGCCACCGGCGACCTCGCGGCGCGCATGCTGTTGCCCGCGCTGTATTTCCTCGACCTCGACGGCCTGCTTCCGGCGGCGGTGAAGGTGATCGGCTCGTCGCGCACCGCGATGGACCGCGCCGGCTATGTCCACCGCGTCCGCAAGGGACTGGAAGAGCGGCCCGAGGGCCTGGACGCGGCCGCGTGGCGGCGGTTTTCCGCGCGGCTGGACTATTGCCGGGCGGACGTGACCAAGACGGACGGCCTGGAGGATCTGGCCGCGCGGCTCGCGGGCGCGCCGACGGTCTACTATCTGGCCCTCTCGCCCAGCCTCTATGGCGCGGCGTGCGCGGCGCTGGACAAGGCCGGGCTCGCCTGCGGCGATTGCCGGATCGTGCTGGAAAAGCCCCTCGGCCACGATCTCGCCAGCTCACGAGCGATCAACACCGAGGTCGCCAAGGCTTTCGACGAGTCCCGGGTTTTCCGCGTCGACCACTATCTGGGCAAGGAGACGGTGCAAAACCTGATCGCCCTGCGTTTCGCCAACACGCTGTTCGAGCCGTTGTGGAACAATCTGGCCGTCGACCACGTGCAGATCACCATCGCCGAGACTGATGGGGTGGGCGAGCGGTGGGGCTATTACGACGAATACGGCGCCCTGCGGGATATGGTGCAGAACCACATGCTCCAGCTCCTGTGCCTGGTGGCCATGGAGCCACCGCCGGATTCGGGCGCCGATTCGGTGCGCGACGAGAAGGTCAAGGTGCTCAAATCGCTGCGGCCCTTCTCCGGCGCCGATCACGGGGCGGGCGTGCGCGGCCAGTATCGCGGCGGCGTGGTCGGCGGCAAGGCCGTCCCGGCCTATATCGAGGAGACGGGCGGCCCGAGCCACACCGAGACCTTCGTCGCCTTGCGGGCGGAAATCGACAACTGGCGCTGGGCGGGGGTGCCGTTCTTCCTGCGCACCGGAAAGCGCCTGCCCGAGCGGCGGACCCAGATCGTGATCCAGTTCAAGCACCTGCCGCATTCGATCTTCAGCGACGGCGCGCGCGAGGACATCGTCGCCAACCGCCTGGTCATCGACCTTCAGCCGGACGAGGATATCTCCCTTCTTCTGATGAACCGGCGGCCGGGGATCACCGGCGCCCGTCTTCAGGCTCTGCCGCTCAGCCTCAACCTGGACGACGGCGGCCGCCGTCGGATCGCCTACGAGCGG
Source organism: Caulobacteraceae bacterium (assembly GCA_039935235.1). Classification (GTDB taxonomy): domain Bacteria; phylum Pseudomonadota; class Alphaproteobacteria; order Caulobacterales; family Caulobacteraceae; genus Acaudatibacter. The sequence continues at coordinate 5,551 of JBDTKQ010000286.1, read as the reverse complement.
CTGTTGCTCGACGTTCTGGCGAACAACCCGTCGTTGTTCGTGCGCCGCGACGAGGTGGAGTTGGCGTGGGCGTGGATCGACGGCGTCGCCGCGAGCTGGGCCGATCACGCCCACGAACCGAAAGGCTACGCCGCCGGGAGTTGGGGGCCGGCGGGGGCGTTCGCCCTCATCGAGGGCGGCGAGCGGACGTGGCTGGATGAATAGGCTCGAGGTGTTCGCCGATCGCGACCGCCTCGCCGACGGCGCCGCCGACGTGCTGGCCGACGCCCTCTCCCGCCCGCGCCGCGCCAGTCTGGTCGTTCCGGGGGGAACCACTCCGGGTCCGACCTACGACCGGCTCGCCACGCGCGATCTGGCGTGGCCGCAGATCACCGTCACGCCCGGCGACGAGCGGTGGGTCGACCCCGCCTCGCCCGACAGCAACGAGGGGATGATCCGCCGGCGCCTGCTCACCGGCAAGGCGGCGGCGGCGCGGTTTTTCCCGCTGAAGGCGAACGGGGCCTCGCCCGAGGCGGACGCCGCCGCCGCCGAGGCGGGATTGCGGGCGCTTCTGCCGTTCTCGGCGGTGCTCGTGGGCATGGGGGCGGACGGCCACGTCGGCTCGCTGTTTCCCGGCCTCGCCCCGCCCGCCGCCCTCGATCCGGCGAGCGGAACCCTGTGCATCGGAGTCGACGAGGCGGGGCTCGCGCCCAAGGTGCCGCGGATTACCCTGACCATCGCCGCCATGCGCGCCTCGCGCCTGATCGTTCTGCTGATTTCCGGGGAGGACAAGCGCGCGGTGGTCGAGCGGGTCCAGGCGGACGAGGCGTTTTCCCCGCCGGTCTCGCGGCTGCTCCGCCAAGAGGGGACGCCGGTGAGAATCCTCTGGGCGCCGTGAGGTTTGTTTCATCGTCCCTTCCCTCCATGGGGAGGCCGGCGCGAAGCGCCGGGTTGGGAAGGGTTAAAATCCCCGGGCGCTTCAGAAACTCCCCACGTCCCCACCCTGACCGCTTCGCGGTCTGCCCCTCCCCACTTCCGGTGAGGGAAAGGACGATTCAGCCCGGGGCGAAGGGATAGGGCGAGATCGACTTGGTGAAGTCGACCACCGTCAGGGTGCGGTTCAAGGGTTCGGCCGCCCGTTGCGGGCAGGCCGGCCGTTCGCACACCCGGCACGCCGGACCGATCTGGGTCACCGCCGGATCGGCCAGATCCAGCCCGCGCGCATAGATCAGCCGGGAGGCGTATTTGAGCTCGCAGCCGAGGCCGACGGCCAGTTCGGCGTCTTCCCCGGCATAGGCCGAGGCCACCCGCCACACCGTGCGGGCGATGGTGAAATAGCGGGCCCCGTCGGGGGTCTCGACGATCTGGGTGAGGATTTTTCCAGGCGAGCGGAACGCCTCGTGGATCCGCCATCGGGGGCACGTCCCGCCGAAACGCGAGAAGGGGAAGGTCCCGCCGGCGAAGCGCTTGGAGATGTTCCCCGCCGAGTCCACCCGCAACATGAAGAAGGGCACGCCGCGCGACGCCGGCCGCGACAGGGTGGTGAGGCGATGGCAGACCTGCTCGAAGCTGGCTCCAAAGCGGGTGCGGATCAGCTCGACATCGTGGCCCGTGGCCTCGCAGCTCTCGCGGAAGGTCTCGTAGGGCATCATGGTCGCGGCGGCCAGATAGTTGGTCAGCGAGACCTTCAGCAGCCGCGCGGTGGGGATGTCGGGCGGACCCGCGCGCTCGACGAGGGCGCCGAGGGTGGGCTCGTGCTCGCTGAGCGCCAGTTGAAAGGCGATGGCGAAGCTCTGGCCGGGGGCGCCGAGGAGTTCGGAGATCATCAGTCGCCGGCGGTGGTGGTCGTAGCGGCGCACGGAGTCGGGCAGGAGTTCCCGGGGCACGATCCGCACCTGGATCCCGTGGCGCTCGCCGAGGCGCCGGCGCCCGGCCTCGGCGAAACCCTGCGCCTGCGGATCGATCTCGCCGGCCATGGCCTCGCCGATCTCGTCCAGCTCGGGAAAGAAGTTGCGCTGCCCCTGAATGTGATCGCGCACCCAGTCCGAAGGGGTGAGGGAGGCCGCAGCGCCCTGTCCGTCCTCGCCGCGCTCGAAGGCGCCGATCCCGGCCAGGCGCCGCCGATCGGTCCAGGCGCGATAGAGCCGTACGATCGCGTCGGCGACGCCGGGGGCGTTCTGCGCCACCTCGTCGATTTCGTGCCGGGGAATCCCCAGATCGCGGAACAACTGGTCGGCGAGCACCTCGGAAAGATCGCGCGCGCCGGCGGCGTCGCTGTCGTTCGAGAGGCTGCGCACGTCGATGTCATAGGTCTGCGCCAGACGCAGCAGGATTTGCGCGGTCAGCGGCCGCTGGTTTCTCTCGAGGTGGTTGAGGTAGCTTGGGGAGACGCCCAGATCCTCGGCCATCCGCGACTGCGTCAGGCCAAGCTCGCGCCGAAGACGCTTGAGGCGCACCCCGAGAAAGAGTTTGCGTTCCGGGGCGAGGGCCATGGACCAAGTCTTGTCACAACGCGACTTGCGCGACAAGGTCATGTTGTGACCAATTGGCTTTCCGCCGGATTCGGGGCCTGTTCACCGGGTCCCGCGCCCGCTAGTCACGGCGTCATCGTCAGCGGCCTGCCAGGAGATCCATCGTCATGAGCGGCTTCGACCATCTGGTTCCCAACGCCCCGAAGGGCCGGTTCGACGGCGTGGAGCGTCCCTATTCGCCGGCCGACGTTGAGAAATTGCGCGGTTCGGTCCAGGTCGCCCACACCCTGTCGGAGCGCGGGGCCAACCGGCTGTGGAAATCTCTGCACAGCGAACCGTTCGTCAATGCCCTTGGCGCCGTCACCGGCAATCAGGCGATGCAGATGGCCCGCGCCGGTCTCAACGCCATCTATCTTTCCGGGTGGCAGGTGGCGGCCGACAACAACACCGCCGGGGCCATGTATCCCGACCAGAGCCTCTATCCGGCCAACGCCGCGCCGGAGCTGTGCCGCAAGATCAACCGCACCCTCCAGCGCGCCGACCAGATCGAGCACGCCGAGGGCGGGGTCAAACGCGACTGGTTCCTCCCCGTCGTCGGCGACGCGGAAGCCGGCTTCGGCGGCCCGCTCAACAGCTTCGAGATCATGAAGGCGTTCATCGAGGCGGGCGCCGCCGGCGTCCATTTCGAAGACCAGCTCGCTTCGGAAAAAAAGTGCGGCCACATGGGCGGCAAGGTTCTGATCCCGACAAGCGCCCACGTCCGCAATCTTGTCGCCGCCCGCCTCGCGGCCGATGTCTGCGGCGTGCCGACCCTGACCTTCGCCCGGACCGACGCCGAATCGGCCAGGCTGATCACCTCCGATGTGGACGAGGCCGACCGGCCGTTCATCGTCGAGGGCAGCCGCACCCCCGAGGGCTTCTATCATCTGAAGGAGGGTACGGGCCTCGCCCACTGCATCGCCCGTGGCCTGTCCTACGCCAAATACGCCGACGCCCTCTGGTGGGAAACCTCCCACCCCGATCTGGGGGAGGCGCGCCAGTTCGCCGAGGCGATCCACAAGCAGTATCCGGGCAAGCTTCTGGCCTACAACTGCTCGCCGTCGTTCAACTGGGAAGCGAATATCGACGCGGCGACCATCGCCAAATTCCAGCGCGAGCTGGGGGCCATGGGCTACAAGTTCCAGTTCGTCACCCTCGCCGGTTTCCACAGCCTCAACCACGGCATGTTCGAGCTGGCCCGCGGCTACAAGGACCGCGGCATGGCCGCCTATTCGGAGCTCCAGCAAAAGGAGTTCGCCTCGGAGGCGCACGGCTATTCGGCCACCCGTCACCAGCGGGAGGTCGGCACCGGCTATTTCGACCAGGTGGCGATGACCATCTCCGGCGGCGCGTCCTCGACGACGGCGCTGAGCGATTCCACGGAAGCCGCCCAGTTCAGCAAGGAAGCGGCGTAGGAGCGACAATGCGTAATTCCTCCCTCCCCCTTATGGGGAGGGTGGCGCGAAGCGCCGGGTGGGGAAGGGTGAAAATCCCCAGGCGCTCCGGATGGCCCGCACGTCCCCACCCTGGCGCCTTCGGCGTCTGTCCCGCCCCATAAAGGGGAGGGAGGTCTTGAAAGATGCCCATGACCGACACCGCAGTGCTCGCCCCCGTGGAGATCTCCGCCCCCGCGCACCCGCGCGCCGGCGAGATCCTGACTCCCGAGGCGCGGGACTTCCTCGCGGAGCTTCATCGCCGGTTCGATGGGCGTCGGCGCGAACTGCTCGGCGCCCGGGTTGAGCGCCAGAAGCGCTTCGACGCCGGTGAGCGGCCGGACTTTCTCGCCAAGACCAGGGCGGTCCGCGACGGCGACTGGAAGGTGGCGCCGATCCCGGCCGACCTTCAGGATCGGCGGGTGGAGATCACCGGCCCGGTCGACCGCAAGATGATCATCAACGCCCTCAACAGCGGGGCCAAGGTGTTCATGGCCGATTTCGAGGACGCCACCTCGCCGACGTGGGCCAATCTGATCGACGGCCAGGCCAATCTCAAGGATCGGTGGGCCGGCGCCCTGTCCTTCACCGACGCGACGAGCGGCAAGGCCTACGCTCTTGGCGCCACCCCGGCGGTGCTGATCGTGCGTCCGCGCGGCTGGCACCTGCCGGAAAAGCACGTCACCGTCGGTGGCGAGGCGATGAGCGGCGCCCTTTTCGACTTCGGCCTCTACGCCTTTCACAACGCGCGCGCCCAGATCGCCCAGGGCACCGGCCCGTATTTCTATCTGCCGAAGATGGAATCCCACCTCGAGGCGCGGCTGTGGAACGACGTTTTCGTCCATACCCAGAGCGCGCTCGGCATTCCCGCCGGTTCGATCAAGGCGACGGTGCTGATCGAGACCCTCCCCGCCGCCTTCGAGATGGACGAGATCATCCATGAGCTGCGCGCGCACATGGCCGGGCTGAACTGCGGTCGATGGGACTATATCTTTTCCTATATCAAACGCCTCGGCCGCCAGCCGGCGGCGCTCACGCCCGACCGCTCGGCCATGGGCATGGGGGCGGCCTTTCTGCGCGCCTATTCCCTCAAACTGATCCAGACCTGCCATCGGCGCGGCGCCTTCGCCATGGGCGGCATGGCCGCGCAGATTCCGGTCAAGGGAGACCCGGCGGCCAATGAGGCGGCCTTCGCCCGGGTGCGGGCCGACAAGGAGCGCGAGGCCGGCGACGGCCACGACGGCACGTGGGTCGCCCACCCCGATCTGGTGCCCGTGGCCATGGAGGTGTTCGACCGGTTGATGCCGGGCGCCAATCAGCTGGGCAGGCCGCGCGAGGATGTCCTGGTCACGCGCGAGGAGATGCTGAAGGTCCACGACGGCGTGCGCACCGAGATCGGCCTGCGCGAAAACATCCGCGTCGGCGTGCAATATATCGAGGCGTGGCTTCGCGGCCGCGGCGCCGTGCCGCTCTACAATCTCATGGAAGACGCGGCCACCGCCGAGATCAGCCGCGCCCAGATCTGGCAGTGGATCGGCCAGAAGGCGGCGCTCGAGGATGGCCGCACGGTGACCCCGGCCCTGTTCCGCGACCTCCTCGATCAGGAAATGTCCGCCTTGCGCGCGGCCC
>JBDTKQ010000285.1:0-6357 GCA_039935235.1 Caulobacteraceae bacterium | reverse complement strand
TGGCGAAAAAGCCGGCGACCATAAGCGCCGCCAGAGAGATCAACAGCCCCACGCCCAGATTGGCGCGCCGCGCGCGGCGGCCCGTCGGATCGTGAAACACGAAATCGGCCATGGTCGGGGTGCGCGCCCGTCTCGTTCAAACGGCAATCGGCCGAACCCGCGGACCATGACGAAAGGCGCGCCGGATGCAAGAGGGCGCCTTGCGCGGGGCTAACCGCGGCGTCCCCGCGTTGACACTTTGGGGTGCGCTGCTTAAGTCTCCCGCGCGCTCGGGGCGCGATTGCGCGAGCGGGCGGGGGCCATCGGCCAATCGCCTCGCGAGGCGACCGCCGCCGCGACCGACGCCTCCAGACGGACCCGCTTATCCTCCATGCTCGATCTCAAAAAGCTTTTCGGCTCCTCGAACGACCGCAAGGTCAAGGCGATGGGCGGTCGGGTGGCGAAAATCAACGCCCTCGAGCCGGCGATGGAGGCGCTCTCCGATGAAGGGCTCCGGGCGACGACCGAGGCTTTCAAGGCCAGGTTCGCCGCCGGCGAAAGCCTCGACGATCTGATGAACGAAGCCTTCGCCGTGGTTCGCGAAGCCTCCAGACGAACCCTCGGCCAACGCCACTACGACGTGCAGATGATCGGCGGCATGGTGCTGCACAAGGGCGGCATCGCCGAGATGCGCACCGGCGAGGGCAAGACCCTCGTCGCCACCTTGCCCGTCTATCTCAACGCCATCGCCGGCAAGGGCGTGCATCTGATCACGGTCAACGACTATCTGGCCGCCCGCGACGCCGAGTGGATGGGGCGGGTCTATCGCTTCCTCGGCCTGACCGTGGGGGTGATCGTCAACGGCCTGTCGCAGTCCGAGCGCCAGAAGGCCTATGGCAGCGACATCACCTACGGCACCAACAACGAGTTCGGCTTCGACTATCTGCGCGACAACCTCGTTTATGAGGCGGCCGAAATGGTCCAGCGAGGGCACGATTTCGCCATCGTCGACGAGGTCGATTCCATCCTTATCGACGAGGCTCGCACGCCGCTGATCATCTCCGGCCCGACAGAGGACAGGTCGGAGTTCTACCGCACCATCGATCTTCTGGTGAAGGAGATGGTCAAGGACCCGCTGACCTTCGACCACGACGAGAAGCAGAAACAGGCCCTTCTCACCGAGCACGGATCGGAAACCATCGAGGAGACCCTGGAAAAAGCCGGCCACCTCGCCGACGGATCGGCGGGGCTCTACGATCCGGCGAACATCTCGGTGGTTCACCACGTCAACCAGGCGCTGCGGGCCAACGTCCTCTACCAGCGCGACCGCGACTATATCGTGCGCGACGGCGAGGTGATGCTGATCGACGAGTTCACCGGCCGAATGATGCACGGCCGGCGCCTCTCCGAGGGGCTCCACCAGGCGATCGAGGCCAAGGAGGGGGCCGATATCCAGCCCGAGAACCAGACCCTCGCCTCGGTCACCATCCAGAACTATTTCCGCCTCTACGAGAAACTGTCGGGCATGACCGGCACCGCGGCCACCGAGGCGCAGGAATTCTTCGACATCTACAAGATGGACGTCGCCGAAATCCCCACCAACCGCCCGGTTGTGCGCCTGGACGACGACGACGAGGTCTATCGCACCGCGGCGGAGAAGAACCAGTCGATCATCACCCAGATCGAGGATTGCCACCGTCGCGGCCAGCCGATCCTCGTCGGCACCGTCTCGATCGAGAAATCCGAACAGCTCTCGGAACAGCTCAAGCTTCACAAGTGGGAGAAGGACGGAAAGGCCATAACGGGCCTGCCTCACAGTGTCCTCAACGCCCGTTATCACGAGCAGGAGGCGACCATCGTCGCTGAGGCGGGGGTGCCCGGCGCGGTGACCATCGCCACCAACATGGCGGGCCGCGGCACCGACATCCAGCTGGGCGGCAACATCGACATGCGGCTGGCCAAATGGCGCGCCGACCAGACCGACCTCGGCATCGAGCCGGACCTCGAGGCGGAAAAAGCCGAGCGCGCCGAAATCGAGGCCGAGATCGCCGGCAAGAAGGCCCACGCTCTGGCCGCGGGCGGGCTTTTCGTCCTCGGCACCGAACGCCACGAGAGCCGGCGAATCGACAACCAGCTGCGCGGCCGCACCGGCCGTCAGGGCGATCCGGGTCGCTCGAAGTTCTTCATGTCCTGCGAGGACGATCTTTTGCGGATCTTCGCCGGCGACCGGCTGGACGCGATCATGCGCACCTTCGGGGTCGAGGAAGGCGAAGCGATCACCCACCGCTGGCTCAACAGCGCCATCGCCACGGCGCAAAAACGGGTCGAGCAGCGCAACTACGAGATCCGTAAAAACCTCCTCAAATACGACGACGTGGTCAATGACCAGCGCAAGGCGGTGTTCGAACAACGGCGCGAATTCATGGAGGCGACCGACCTATCCAGGATCGTCACCGAGATGCGTCACGACACGGTGGAGGATCTCGTCGCCCGCCACCTGCCGCCCAAGGCCTACGCCGACCGGTGGGACGTCGATGGCCTCGACACCCACGTCCAGTCGCTCCTCGGCCTGACCTTGCCGATCCGGGAGTGGGCCGCCGAGGACGGCATCGCCAACGAGGAAATCCAGGAGCGGATCGACGCCGCCGCCGATACCGCCGCGGCCGAGCGGGAAACACTGATCTCACCCGATCAGATGCGGCATCTGGAAAAGAACTTCCTTCTTCAGATGGTCGACATGCAGTGGCGCGAACACCTGATGCACCTGGATCACCTGCGCAATGTCATCGGCCTTCGCGGCTATGGCCAGCGAGATCCCCTGAACGAGTACAAAACCGAGGCCTTCTCCCTGTTCGAGACGTTGATCGGCGATCTGCGCCAAAATGTCACCCGCTGGCTGATGACGGTGGAGATTCAGTTCGCCCCGCCCGAGCCAACCCCCCCGCCGATGTTCGAGGTCCACATGGATCCCCTGACCGGCGAGAACGAGCGGGCGCTGGCGATGGCCGGGGGCATGGGCGCCGGGGCCGCCGAGGAACGCGCCGCCCTGCCGCTCTCCTCTCTCCCCGAAGGCTTCGAGCGCACCGGCCGCAACGCCGCGTGCCCATGTGGCTCGGGTCGCAAGTTCAAACACTGCCACGGGGCGCTGGTTTAGCCCTCGCGGTCCCCGCTGGACAAACATTGGAAACAGGTGAAATCCTCGCGCATCGTGGAGGATCACGCCCATGCTTGGAAAAGCCCTGTTTCTTGCCCTCTTGATGGCCTCCGCGACGTCCGTCGCCGCCCAGACGCTGGGCGGGCCGCAGATTCAGCCGGTCAGGCCCATGCCGCCGCCGCGACCCCAGCCGGTGCGGCCGGTCCCGCCCGTGCGGCCGATGCCGCCGGTCCGTCCCATGCCCCCGGTGCGGCCCGTCCACGGCCGGCTGATGCTCTATCCAGGAGCGCACTACCGCGGCCATCCCTTCGTGCTCACCCGTGATGCGCCCAACCTCGCCCACATGGGGTTCAATGACCGGGCTATGAGTCTGCAGGCCTCCGGCGTGTGGCTGGTCTGCCAGCACGCCAACTATCGCGGCTATTGCCACCGCGTCCGGAGCGGCATGCCGACCCTCGGCAGCCTTTCGCGGCAGATATCGTCGGCGCGGCGGGGCTGAACCCGCTCACCTGACGCGGGCTGGATTGCCGACGACGGTGGCGCCGGCGGGAACGTCGTGGGTGACCACGCTTCCGGCGCCGACGATGACGTCGTCGCCGATGGTGACACCGGGCAGGACGAGCGCCCCGCCGCCAATCCACACATTGGCCCCGACGCGGATCGGGCGGCCGAACTCCAAACCGCGCCGGCGCCGGGCAGGGTCGCGCGGATGGTCGGCCGCGAGGAGCTGGACCCCCGGCCCGATCTGGGTTCCCGCACCGACCACCACCTCGACAACATCGAGGATCACGCAGTTGAAATTGAGGAACACCCCGGCGCCGAGGGTGATGTTGAACCCGTAGTCGCAGTGGAACGGCGGCCGGACGAACGCCCCCTCGCCCACGCTTTTGAATTGTTCCGTGAGGAGCGCGCGCAAAGAGGCGGGGCCGAGGCCGGCGGCGTTGTAGCGGGCGAGCCACGCCATGGCTGCCGCGCCGTCGGCCTCGATCAGCGGGTCGGAAGCATCATAAAGCTCCCCGGCCAGCATCTTTTCCTTTTCAGTGGCCACGGCGCGCGAAGACCTCAGCTCGCGTCGGCGCCCCGCCAGTTGCCGTGGAAGCCGAAGGGGACGCGGCGGGGGGTCCTTGCCGCGGCAATCGGTCCGGCGGCGACGTCCATGGCGTCGAACACCTGGAACTCGCTGACGTCGTCCTCGCCGCGATAGATCACCGACAACAGCCAGCCATCGCCTTCGTCGGCGTTCGCCGAGCGCGGGACGAACACCGGCTCTCCGGTCGCGTCGCCCGCCGGCAGGCGGCGGACCGTCCGCTTGCCGCTCGCCAGATCGACGTGCGCGATGGCGTCGAAGCCCATCCCGCCGGGCTTGCCGGTGTTGGCCGCGAACCAACCGTGGCGATAGGCAAGGCCCGCCCGCCGCTCGTCGAACCTCGGAAACTCGCCGGCCATGTCGTCGATCGGCTCGCGACGAATCGTGTCGGTGTCTCCTGCCAGATCGAAGGTCCAGCGCACCAGCCGCGCGCCGCCATCCTTGTTGCGGCTGCCGTCGACATTGGGGAAAAGCGGCGCGGTCTCATATTCCATGACGTCGGCGAAGATCTTGCCGTCCGCCTCCCACGCGTTCATCGGGTGAAAGACGTAACAGGCCTTCGTCTGGAACCAGCGAAGGGTCTCCACCCCGGCATTGCGCGCCATGACGCCGACAAAGGCGCCTTTTTGCGGCTCCCACGCATAGGCCGGCGCACCCGTCATCGCCCGCTCCAGGCTGCCGGTGAGGGGGAGGATGGGGAACAGGGCGTGGTTCTCGGTGACCAGAAAATCGTGGACCATCGACGAATAGGGGGCATCGAAATCGTCGCGCCGCACCACCTTGCCGGCCGCGTCGGTGACCCCGTAGGAAACCCGGGCGTTGAGCGGCGTCTCGCCCGTGGAATAGCCGAACCACACCATCTCGCCGGTCACGGGGTCGATCTTCGGATGAGCCGTCACCCTGCCGCGATAGTCGGTCAGATAGCCGCGCGATTCGAGGGAGTCGGGGTCGAGCGCGAAGGGTTGGTGGCCCTCCTCCAGCGCCATCAGCCGCCCGGCATGCCAGACGATATTGGTGTTTGCCACGCCGCTGTCGGTTCCCATCACCGACGGATCGGTGGTCATCGGGTTTCCGAACAGGCCGAAGAGCTTGCGCCCAGCGGCGTTCTCCGCCGTCCATTTGGGTGTGCGGACATAGCGGTTGCGGTAGCGCGCCTTGCCGCCTTCGATGAAGAAGGCGTGGATCATGCCGTCGCCGGCGAACCAGTGGTAGTCGCCGCCCGGATCGAACTGGGGATTGGGGCCGTTGCGGTAAAAGGCTCCCGCGAGGCCGGTGGGGATCTCGCCGATGACCTTGAGATCGAAATCCTCCTCGCCGCGAACGGGGGCGAAATTGCCGGCGAGGTAGGGATTGATGGCGTGCGATCCGTCCATGACCGTGCTCCCGGGCGAGGTAACGCTTACGTTGTAAATTTATGCCTTATGCCCTACGCTGGCGCAAGCCCTTTTTTTTCCGCCGAGCCCCAATTGCCCAAACTCCTCTCCCCCGACGACATCGCCGGTTTTCGCGACCGTCTGATCGACGCCGCCGAACGCCTGTTCGCCGAACATGGGACCGAGGTGGTGACCATCCGCCAGATCGCCGGCGAACTGGGGGTGAGCGCGATGACCCCATACCGTTATTTCAGGGACAAGGACGCGATCCTCGCGGCTGTCCGCGCCCGCGGTTTCGATCGTCACGCCGAGGCGCTGGAACACGCCTATGCCGATCATCCCGGCGACACCGCCGGACGGGCGCGGGCGATCGGCGCGGCCTATGTCGATTTCGCCCTCGCCAATCCCGAGACCTACAAGCTCATGTTCGACTTCAAACAGCCCAGCGAGGGCGACTATCCCGATCTCGTGCGCGCGGGAAGACGCTCGCACGCGACCATGACCCTCCACCTTCGCGATCTGGCGCGGGCGGGGCAGCTGAACGGCGACCCGGAGTTGTTCGGCCACCTCTACTGGGCGGCGCTGCACGGGCCCCTGATGCTGCAGTTCGCCGGAATGCTGCCGGCGAAATACGACGTCAGACGCCTGATCGACGCCCTGAGCGCGGCGATCGGGGGAGCGGTCACGCGGGCAACTTCCCCCCGCCCCGCTCATCCCCGGGAACGCGGGGACCAGAGTGTCTATGTGTCGGCCGCGGGGGAACA
>JBDTKQ010000284.1:0-4306 GCA_039935235.1 Caulobacteraceae bacterium | reverse complement strand
CGTTCCTGCGTCTCTCGGGCTCGGCGGTCCTGGCCCGCTCGCGCTGGATCAGTCCCGGTCTGGGCGGGGTGTGGACCGGCGAGGACTGGAGGCTGGACCCCCGCGAGGCCCTGGAGGCTCTGGTCGCTGCGGGCGAGGCGGCCGGGGTGCGGCGGATCTCCGGCTCGGTGGAGGGATTTGAGCGCGGGCGAGCGGTGCTGTCCGACGGCGAGACGGTGACGGCCGACCATCTGGTGATCGCCACCGGCGCGTCGGAGAGCCTTGCCGCACTCGCGCCAGAACTGCGGCACCTGACTCCGGTGAAGGGGCATATCCTCTCCATGCCGGGTGTGGCCGCGCCAGGACCGGTCGTGCGCTATCGCGCCGGTTACATCTGCCCGACCGCCCGGGGTGTGCTGATCGGATCGACCATGGAGCGCGGAAGGCGGGACCGGGCGGTCGATCCGAAGATCGCCCGCAAGCTGCTGGATGCGGCGGCGAAGGTATCCTCGCATGTCGCCAACGGGCCGCTCGTCGCCCGCACGGGGGTTCGCGCGGCAACCCCGGACGGCTTGCCGCTGGTGGGGCGTTCGGAAACTGACGGGGTATGGCTGGCGGTCGGGACCCGGCGAAACGGCTGGCTTCTCGCGCCCCTGATCGCCGACTTGCTCGGGCAAGCGCTGGCCGGGGGAGAGCCGGACCGGCGGGCGCCGCTGTTCGCACCCGGCCGATTCGCACGCTGAGCTTGCCTCCCCTGCCGCATCGCGGGCATTCTGGCCGAATGACCGACCGAGCCGACTCTGTCCCCGTGCTTCCCGCCGCGACCATCCTTCTCGTGCGCGACGCCCCGGCATTCGAGGTCCTGATGGTCCTGCGCCATCACCAGATCGATTTCGCCTCCGGCGCCCTTGTCTTCCCCGGCGGCAAGACCCACGCCGGCGATCTCGATCCGGCATGGGAGAGGCGCACCCTGGGGTGGGAGCGATCGTTGCCGCACAAGCGCGCCTTGCGCATCGCCGCCATCCGGGAGGGCTATGAGGAAACCGGGGTGTTGCTTGCGCGACATCCCGACGGGGCGCCTTTCCGCGGCGCCGAAGCGGCGGCCGAGGCGCGCGACGAGATCGCGACCGGGCGGCGCGACTTCATCGACCTGATCGGCGTTCTCGACCTGCGGCTCGACCTCGATGCGCTCAGCGTCTTCGCCCGCTGGATCACGCCGGCGATGATGCCCAAGCGGTTCGACACCTGGTTCTACATCGCCATCGCGCCGGCCGATCAACTGGCTGTGTGCGACGGATGGGAGACGGTGGACGCCGAATGGGTCGCCCCGGCCGAGGCGCTGCGCCTCGCCGCGCTCGGCGAGCGCAAGGTGATCTTCCCCACGCGGATGAACCTGCAACTCCTCGCCGAGGCGACCGGCGCGGACAACGCGATCGCCCGCGCCCGGTCCCGCGCCCTGGTCACGGTCGAACCCAGAGTCGCCGACGCGCCTGGCGGCCGCGTCCTGAAAATCCCGGCCGACGCGGGATATGGGGACGTCAGCGAGCCGCTGTCGGCGGTGAGTTGACCATCAGACCGCGAACTGTTCGGCGAGCATGCGCTCCTCGAGGCTGCGGCCGGCGTCGAAGAGCACCGCCAGGCTGATCGAGCGGTCCTCGACCACCTCCACCCTGACCACGTCCCGAACCTCGACATTGTCCGCCACCGCGCTCACCGGACGCTTGTCGGCTTCGAGCACCTCGAAGGCGACATGGGCGTCATGGGACAGCAGGGCCCCCCGCCACCGCCGGGGGCGAAAGGCGCTGATCGGGGTCAGGGCGAGGACCTGGGCCTTGATCGGGACGATCGGACCGTGAGCGGACAGGTTGTAGGCCGTCGAGCCGGCTGGGGTCGAGACGAGAACACCGTCACAGATCAGCTCCTCGAGGCGCGGGCGCCCGTCGATCGAGATGCGCAGCTTCGCGGCCTGCCGGGTTTCGCGCAGCAGGCTGACATCGTTGATCGCCAGGGCCTCGTGTTCGCCGCCCGAGGCGTCGACCGCGTTCATCCGCAAGGGATGGATGATCGCCTGTTCGGCGGCGGCGATGCGCGCAACGAGATCCCTCTCGCTGTAGTCGTTCATCAGGAACCCGACCGAACCGCGATTCATGCCGTAGATTGGACGGCGGGTGGCCAGGGTGCGGTGAAGCACCTCGAGCATGAATCCGTCGCCGCCCAGCGCCACGACGATGTCGGCATCCTCCTCGGCCCGATCGCCGTACCGTCCGGCGAGGCGGGCGCGGGCCTCCATCGCCTCGGGCCGGTCGCTGGCGACGAAGGCCAGGCGAATGGACGTCGCGCGCGCGGGCGGCGGCCGTTCGGAAGGAGGGGAGGTCGTCATCGGGCGAGCAAGCCCCTGCCGTGGCGCCTTGTCAAACCGGAGCGGCGCGCCGGCTATTCGTCCGGCCCGGCGTCCAATTCGCCCGGCGGTGGCCGCGGATCGTCGGCGGGGGTGTAGGGGCGGCCCACCGCTTTGGCCCACGCCTTTCGTTTCGCGGCATAGGCTTTCTGCCGTTTCAGACCTTCCTCGAAGGTCACCGGCTCGGTTTCGCCTCGGTGTTTCTGTTGGGCGCTCACGCCTGTAGTCTAGAAGGTCCACGGCGCGATGCACACCACCGCCGGATCGGACGCCCCGTGCGCGGCGGATGGATCGATTTTCGTCAGCCCAGCTTCAGCCTGGCGTGGCCGCCGATATCGGGCTCGTGGCCGGTAAGATTGGCCTTGGCGATTTCCCAACCGAATTTCAGCCCGCCCTTGTCCGACAGCCACACCTCGGCGGCGGTGCAACTCAGACACAGCATGGTCAGGTGAGGATCGTTCTTGCCCTTGGCAAACCAGGCGGCGACCGCCGAGTTCCAGAACTTGTCGCGGTGAAGGACGTCGAGGGTGGTCGTGAGGTCGCCCGTGATGACCGACTGGATCTCGCGCGACATGACGATAAAGGTGGAAGCGACCCCGCCTTGCGCGGCGACGGCCGTGTCGGTGTCATTGCGCGTGTAGAACCAGATCTTCTTGCTTTCGGGCTCGCAAAAGGCGGTCATCGGCTGGAAGTCGCCCCGGGGCGACCCGGTGGCGCCCAGCATGCCGAAGCGGCCGTCGGCGATCTCCGCCCAGAGCCTTTTCTCGACGGCGGCCTTGTCGTTGACATCGATGGTCATGGATTGTCCTGATGATTGGGTGGCGACCGCGACTCACTTAATCCGTACGGAGCCATGGCGTTCCACGGCTTTGGGCGGAGGCCCCAGTCTTGACGCGCGCGGTTCGCGGCGCGAACGTCGTACAGCGCGAAATGTAAAATCAGGAGAAACCGCCATGGCGGATGGATCGCTCGCCGGCTCCGCGTCCCTCAAGGGCAAGGTTACGGAAGACGAATGGAAGGCGCGGGTGGATCTCGCCGCCCTCTATCGGCTGGTGGCGCTCTATGGGTGGGACGACATGATCTACACCCATATCTCCGCCCGGATCCCCGGGCCGGAGCATCATTTCCTGATCAATCCCTATGGCCTGTTTTTCGACGAGATCACCGCCTCGTCGCTGGTGAAGATCGATCTGGACGGCAAGGTGCTTCAGGAAACCCCGTATTTCATCAATCCGGCGGGGTTTACCATCCATTCGGCGGTCCACGCGGCGCGCGACGACGCCCACTACGTCATGCACCTGCATTCGGATCAGGGGGTGGCGGTTTCCGCCCAAAAGGAGGGGCTGTTGCCGCTCGGCCAGCACGCCCTGATCGTCCTTCCACGTCTCGCCTATCACGACTACGAGGGGATCGCCCTCAATCACGACGAGCGTGATCGCCTGGTTCATGACCTGGGCGACAAAACTCTGATGTTGCTGCGCAATCACGGTACTTTGGCGGTCGGGACCACGGCGGCCGATTGCTGGACGGGCATGTTTTTCCTGGAGCGCGCGTGCAAACAGCAGGTGATGGCCCTGTCTTGCGGCCGGGAGAACGTGCTCATCGCCCCGGCCGCGAGCCAGGAAGAGGTCAAGAACCAGGTCAGCCGGGGTATCGGCGGGGCCTTGGCGTGGCCCGGCGCCCTGCGTCGCCTCGACCGTGAAAGCCCGGGTTACGACGCCTGAGTCCTGGGGTCCTAACCCAACCACGGGGTTGATGGTGCGGGGCAAATCATGTTTCCGAAGCCTGACGAGGGTTTTGGAGGTAATGACGAGCATGCTTTTTTGGTTGACGGACGAGCAATGGGCGGCGATCGAGCCGCGAGGTCGTGGCCGAGTTTGAAGAGGTGGAGACCGGCAAGGGTTGTGACGTTCTCGACCATCGGCCGAT
>JBDTKQ010000283.1:0-4744 GCA_039935235.1 Caulobacteraceae bacterium | reverse complement strand
GGACCGGGGCGTCGGGGCGCCGATAGTTCGGCCCGACGAGGCAGCCGCAGAGGCCCGCGCACAGGGCGGCGACGAGGCAGGTCCGGGGATATCGGTAAATGGCGGCCATCGGTTCGATCGGCGTGCCTCCTCAGGCGACGGGGAGTGGCTGGGCGCCGGCGCCCCGCGCCCGCCGCGCGGGGCGTCGTCGGCGGAAGCGGTCGAGATAGAGATAGACCACCGGGGTCGTCAGCAGGGTCACCGCCTGGCTGACCAGCAGGCCGCCGATGATGGTGATGCCGAGGGGCCGGCGAAGTTCCGCCCCCTCGCCCCAGCCGATGGCCAGCGGAAGGGCCCCCAGCATGGCGGCGAAGGTGGTCATCATGATCGGGCGAAAGCGGGTGAGGGCCGCCTGGCGGATCGCCTCGCGTGGGGTCAGGCCAAGCCGGCGCTCGGCGTCGAGGGCGAAGTCGATCATCAGTATGGCGTTCTTCTTGACGATGCCGATGAGCAGGAAGACCCCGATCAGGGCGATGATCGAGAACTCGATGTGGAACAGAATAAGGGCGATGACCGCCCCGATTCCCGCCGAGGGCAGGGTGGAGAGCACCGTCAGCGGGTGGATGTAGCTCTCGTAGAGGATGCCCAGAACCAGATAGATCGCCACCAGCGCGGCGGCGATGAGGAGGGGCTCGCTCCCCAGCGATTGCTGGAACACCAGGGCGGTCCCCTGAAACCCGCCGTGGATGCTCGCCGGAAGCCCGATCGCCGCTTGCGCCGCGTTGATCGCGACGGTGGCGTCGCTGAGCGATTTTCCCGGCGCGAGATTGAAGGAAATGGTCGTCGCCGGCTGGGTGTCCTGGTGATTGACCGAGGTCGGGGTGGCGGCGTCCGCCCAGGTGGCGATGGCGGACAGGGGGACCACGGTTTCGGGATGGAGGCTCACCGCGACGCCTTGAGAGGCTCCGCGCGCCGGCGGCGCCGCGGGTCCCGCCACGGCGCTGGCGCCCACCGTCAGCGCCGTGCCGGTGTTGGCCGCCGACCGGCCCGGGGTTCCGGCCACCGGCGGGGCGGTGGCGGGATCGGCGGCGCCCAGAGGCGTGGAATTGAGCCCGGCGTTGGCCTGGCCGTTGACCCCGCTCGCCGAGGTCGCGACCGGATTGGTGGCGGCGACTCCCGACCCTCCGGCGCCGGCGAGCGTGGCGGCCGATGCGGGGCGCCCGGCGGCCTGGCCGTTGCTGACATAGACGTCGCGCAAGGCGGTGGGATCCTGCGAAAACGCCGGCGCCACCTCCATGATCACATGGTACTGGTTCTTGTCCTTGTAGATGGTCGACACCTGACGCTGGCCGAAACCGTCGTAAAGCACATTGTCCACCGCCCGGCTGGTCAGGCCCAGGCGCTGGGCCTTGTCGTGGTCGACGGCGATGAAGGTCTCGAGGCCGTGATCCTCCTGATCGGTGTTGACATCGACGAGGGCGCTCTGGCGCTTCATGGCTTCGGCCAGCCTGGCGGCCCACTGGCGCAGATCGGCGAGATTCTGCGCCTTGAGGGTGAACTGATAGGTGGCGTTGCTCATCCGCCCGCCGACCCGCACGTCCTGAACCGGATTGAGGAAGAGGTTGGCGCCGGTGACGCGGGCGAGCTTGGGGCGAAGCCGCGCGATCGCCGCCTGCGAGCCGCCAGCGCGCGCGCTCCTGGGTTTCAGCGAGGTGAAGAGGAAGCCGCCCGCCGAACTCGACCGGCCGCCGGCGAAGGCGACGACCGTCTGTACCGCCGGATCGCGGCCGATGATCCGCACGAAGCGTTGCAGCCTCTGGCGGCTGATGGCGAAGGAGCTGGACTGGTCCGATTGCAGGCCGCCGACCATCTGGCCGGTGTCCTGCTGGGGGAAGAACCCCTTGGGAACCACCGCGAAGAGGAAGACATTCAGGGCGATGGTGGCGGCGAGCACCACCAGCATCACCGGCCCGGCGTTCAGCGCCCAGTCGAGGCCCTTTTCATAGACGCGGGTCATCCGCGCGAAGCCGTCCTCGGCGAACCGGCCGAGGCGCCCCTGCCGCGCGCGGGATTTGGGCGGGTCCACCAGATAGGCGCACATCATCGGCGTGGTGGTCAGAGAGATCGCCAGCGAGATGAGGATCGCCGCCGACAAGGTGATGGCGAACTCGCGAAACAGGCGCCCCACGATGCCCCCCATCAGAAGGATGGGGATGAACACGGCCACCAGCGAGACGCTGATCGACAGGACGGTGAAGCCGACCTCGCGGGATCCCAGGAGCGCCGCCTCGAAGCGGCCCATGCCCGCCTCGACGTGCCGGGTGACGTTCTCCAGCACCACGATGGCGTCGTCGACGACGAAGCCGGTGGCCACTGTCAGGGCCATCAGGGACAGGTTGTCGAGGGAGAAATGCAGCACGAACATCACCGCCAGCGCCCCCAGCAGCGACACCGTCACCGCCACGCTGGGAATGAGCACGGCGCGGCCGTTGCGCAGGAAGAACGCGACCACCGCGATCACCAGGAGTGTGGCGATAAGCACGGTGCGCTCAACGTCGGCGAGGGAGGCGCGGATGGTGATCGTGCGGTCGATGGCGACCTGCATGGCGATGTCGGACGGCAGGGCCGCCTGGAGCGTCGGGATCAGCGCCTTTATCCGGTCCACCGTGCCGATGATGTTGGCCGCCGGCTGGCGGCTGATCACCACCACCACCGCCGGGTGGCCGTTGACCAGGCCGAGGTTGTGGATGTCCTCCACGCCGTCGGTCACCTGCGCGATGTCGCGCAGGCGCACGGTGTTGCCGTTCCTCGCCGCGATCAGCAGCGGCGCGTAGTCGGCCGCGGCGGTCGCCGAATCGTTGGTGTAGATCTGGAACCGCAGCCGGCCGTCCTCGATCACGCCCTTGGGCCGGTTGGCGTTGGCCGAGGCGAGGGTGGCCCGCACGTCCTCGAGGCCGATGCCGTATTTGGCGAGCGCCAGGGGATTGAGCTCGACGCGCACCGCGGGCAGCGAACTGCCGCCGATGGTGACGTCGCCGACACCCCTCACCTGCAGAAGCTGTTGCTGAAGGACGGTGGAGGCGATGTCGTAGATCTGGCCGGGAGTGCGGGTCTTCGAGGTCAGGGCGAGGATGAGGATCGGGGCGTCGGCCGGATTCACCTTGCGATAGGTCGGGTTGCTGCGAAGGGTCACCGGAAGGTCGGCCCGCGCGGCGTTGATCGCCGCCTGAACGTCGCGGGCGGCGCCGTCGATATTGCGGTTCAGGCCGAACTGAAGGGTGATGTGGGTCGATCCGACCCGGCTGGACGAGGTCATCTCGGTGACGTCGGAGATGATCCCCAGGCGCCGTTCCAGCGGCGTGGCGACGCTGGTCGACATGGTGTCGGGGCTGGCGCCGGGAAGCGACGCGTTGACCGAGACGGTCGGGAAGTCCACCTGCGGCAGGGGCGAGACCGGCAGCAGGAAAAAGGCCGCGCCTCCCGCCAGGGCGATACCGACGGTCAGCAGCACCGTGGCGATCGGCCGCCGGATGAAGATGGCGGAGAAATTCACCGTCCCGCGGGTCCCGGATCGGGCTCGGCTTCCGAGAGCCGGGGGTCGGACTCACCCTTGGCCAGATCCTTGCGGCCGAGGCGCCGGGCGAGGCGATCGAACTGCAGATAGATCACCGGGGTGGTGAACAGGGTCAGCGCCTGGCTGACGATCAGGCCGCCGACGATGCTGATCCCCAGCGGATGGCGCAGCTCCGAACCCACGCCCCAGCCGAGCATCAGGGGCAGGGCGGCGAACAGGGCGGCGAGGGTGGTCATGACGATCGGCCGGAACCGCAGGAGCGCGGCCTGGTGGATGGCCTCGCGCGGGCTCTTGCCTTGGGTGCGCTCGGCGTCGAGGGCGAAGTCGATCATCATGATCGCGTTCTTCTTGACGATGCCGATCAGCAGCACGATGCCGATGATCCCGATCACCCCCAGATCCTGTCCGGCGACGATCAGCGCCAGCAGCGCTCCCGCCCCGGCCGAGGGGAGGGTGGAGAGGATGGTGATCGGGTGGATGTAGCTTTCGTAGAGAACCCCCAGAACGATGTAGACGGTGACGATCGCCGCCAGGATCAGCCACAGCTCGTTGCCGAGGGACGACTGGAAGGCGTTGGCGGCGCCCAGAAAGGCGGTGGTGACCGTCGCCGGGACCCCGATGGCCGTTTCCGCGTGGCGGATGGCGGCCACCGCGGCGCCCAGCGACACGCCCGGCGCCGTATCGAAACCGATGGTCGCCGCCGGAAACTGGCCGACGTGGTTGATCTGCAGCGGCGCGGCGCTCTGGCGCACGGTGGCGAACGCCGAGAGCGGGGTCGAGACGCCCCCGCCGGTGGGCATGTAGAGGCTGGCCAGCCCCCGCGGCGAGGTCAGCAGCCGCGGGTCGGCCTCGAGGATCACCCGCTCCTGACTGGACTGGGTGAAGATGGTCGAGACGATCCTCTGGCCGAACGCATAATAGAGGGTGTCGTCCACCGTCGCCGGCGTGACGCCCAGCCGCGCGGCGGTGTCGCGGTCGATGTCGACAAAGGCGGACAGGCCCTGATTCTGCAGGTCGGAGGCGACGTTGCGCAATTTCGCCTCGCCGCCGAGCGCGGCGACCAGTTTCGCCGACCACGTCGCCACCGTCGCGGTGTCGGAGCCCTGCAGCGCGAACTGATACTGGGTGCGCCCCGACGAGGCGTCGATCGTCAGGTCCTGAACCGGCCGCGGATAGAGCCGCACCCCGGGG
>JBDTKQ010000282.1:0-7461 GCA_039935235.1 Caulobacteraceae bacterium | reverse complement strand
CTGCGGCGTCTGCCGCACCGACCTGCACGTTCTCGACGGTGAGTTGCCGCAGCCAAGTTCGCCGATCATTCCTGGTCACGAAATCGTTGGCCGCATCGATGCGATCGGAGGGAAGGTTGCGGGCCTGAGCCTGGGCGAGCGGGTCGGCATCCCCTGGCTCGGTCACACCTGCGGGGTCTGTCCCTATTGCCAGAGCGAGCGCGAGAACCTGTGCGATGCGCCTCTGTTCACCGGCTATACGCGCGACGGCGGCTTCGCCACGGCGACGATCGCGGATGCGCGCTTCGCCTTCCCGCTGGGGGAAGCCGGAACCGATGTCGCGCTTGCGCCCCTCTTGTGCGCGGGCCTGATCGGTTGGCGCGCCCTTACCGTCGCCGGCCAAGGCAAGAGATTGGGCTTCTACGGGTTCGGCGCCGCCGCCCATATCCTGGCCCAGGTCGCCCGATGGCAGGGACGGGACGTTTACGCCTTCACCCGGCCAGGCGATGTCGCCATCCAGGGGTTCGCCAAAAGTCTGGGCGCCGTGTGGGCGGGCGGGTCGGACGAGGCGCCGCCGACGCTCCTGGACGCCGCGATCATCTTCGCCACGGTCGGCGACCTCGTGCCGCTGGCGCTGAAGGCGGTCCGCAAAGGGGGGCGGGTAGTCTGCGCCGGCATCCACATGAGCGATATCCCAAGCTTTCCATACGAAATTCTGTGGGAAGAGCGACAGATCCTCTCGGTGGCCAACCTCACGCGCCAGGACGGCCTGGATTTCCTCACGCTGGTTCCCAAGATCGGTATCGTCACCAGCACGACGACCTATCCGCTTGCCAAGGCCAACGAGGCGCTGGCCGACCTGCGCGTCGGCCGTTTTGAAGGGGCCGCCGTCCTTGTGCCCTGAAAATCCGCCTCGCCCAGAGAGAGGGAGCAGTCGAGGCTGTCGTGACGCAAGACAGGACATGGGGGAATGGCGCTGCCGCCCCCGTATTGGGAGATCGCAATGCCGCCCTTGCGGTCGTCTCAGCTGCAGGTCAATGTCGCTGCGGCGTCGGCTATTTGGCCGACTTGAGATTTTCCCTTGGGGTTCCGATGCGACAGGTTCTTTTGACAACCGCGATGGCGGCCGCGCTTTCGTGCGCGGGCGCCGCCGGCGCCGATACCTTCTTTCTCAACTATGAGGCGCCCACGGTCCAGACGACCACGGCCACCTTCAGCGTCTCGGGGGTCGAGACGTTCGATTCCCTGAATAACGGCATTCAGTCGTTCACCACCGATTTTGGCACCGGCGGGGCGATCACCGGCGTCTACACGGGCGTTCAGATCAAGAGCGCGGACAAGTTCGGCGGCGCCGGCGGCGCGGGAAAGTACGCCGTCGCCTTTGCCGCGACTCCCTACAGCGTCGTCCTGACCGCCGATCCGATCAAAGACCCCCAGGGCATCAACTATTACGGCTACTGGCTGTCGGCCCTGGATGCGGGAAATCAGGTCGAGTTCCTCAAGAACGGCAACGTCGTCGGCGCGCTCGATCCGGGGGGGGTGCTGGCGAAGATCGGGAACATCCCCGCCTATTTCGGCAACCCCAACCCGCCGTTCAAAGGCGAGAACAGCGCTCAACCCTACGTGTTCATCAACTTCTATGACACCAACGGGACCTTCGACGAGGTCAGGTTCTTCGAATCCCCGAACAAGGGCGGCTACGAGAGCGACAACCACACTGTCGGTTTCTACACCCACCCCGGCGGCGTTCCGGAGCCCGCGAGCTGGGCGCTGATGATCGTCGGACTGGGTCTGGCCGGCCTGGGCATGCGCCGGGGCCGCGAGGCCATCGCCGCCGTCTGAAAGCATGGATGCGGCCGGCGCGAGGATCGCGCGCGCCGGCCGCATCCTCACTCCCGGCCTTCCCCATCGCGCCTGATCGCGTCGCCCCTCCAATGACGGTCTCTTCGGGACCGTTCGACAGGTTGTCGAAAGCGCTGGCGCGGTCGACGATCACCCTGGATTGCCGCGCGGGCGGCAAGTCCGCCGATGGCCGCGGGTCCGACCGGGCTCGCGGCGGATTGATCCGCTGGATCGGAGACTCGGGCGGTGGGAGCTATTCGAGGCCGCCGGCGGCGCGCTGCAGGTAGTTGGCTTGGCCGAGCGCGTCGAGCAGGCTGAGTTCGGTTTCCAGAAAGTCGATATGTCCTTCGGTGTCGGTGAGGATCTCGACGAGGATTTCGCGACTGACGAAATCCTTGACCGCCTCGCATTGCGCCACGCCCGGAACGAGGGTCGCGCGTCCCGCCCTCTCCAGCGTCAGATCCGCCGCGAGAGCCTCGGGCACGTTTTCGCCGATCGAGAGCTTTCGCAGGTCCTGCAGGTTGGGCAGACCGTCGAGAAACAGGATGCGCTTGATCAGCTTGTCGGCGTGCTTCATCTCGCCGAGGGATTCTTCGTAGGTCACCGTGCCGAGACGATCGAAGCCCCAGTTCTGGTACATGCGGGCGTGGAGGAAATACTGGTTGACCGACGTCAGCTCGTTGGTGAGCACGGCGTTCAGCAGCCTGATGATATCCCGGTCGCCTTGCATGCAATTCTCCTACTCGGCGGCGTGGCGCCGAGCCCTCCGTTGGGACTCGATCATCCGGCGCATGTCGCACACGCATTTCGCGCATCGAGGGCGGCTCTGGCAATGGCGGAACACCTCGGCCGGCCGGGCGGCGCCCCGGTCGATGGCCGTGCGCACGTCGCACTCGCGGATGCCGTTGCAGTTGCAGACATACACTGATCGCTCCTTGTCGGGCGGTGCTTCCACAAAGACATAGCCTCGGCGCCGATCCGCGATCTGGATCGATGTGACGCTTCCGTCTCTGCGATTGGTTCGCAACTACGCTAATTAGTGATAACGGTTCGCAATAGCAAGGGCGCGGCCATGACGGTCTAGTCGGGGGCGTGAACCCCCCGCCGTCGGCGAGTCTCCCACCTCTTGGCGCGCGCCCCCCTCAGATCGGCTCGACCGCCCGCGTCGGAATGCTCTGGTCGCCGCTGAGGCCCTCGAGCACCGCGGCCTGCGGGATCATGGCGTCGCGCTCGTCCAGTTGGGCGCGGATATCGGCGTGGCGGCGGGAATCGAGCTTGTAGCCGATGAAACACGCCCCCCCGAGCATGACGAAGACCACCGGACCGATCAGATAGACCAGCTCCATGCCGTGGATGGCGGCCGCGGTGTTGGCCGCCCCTTCGTTGGCCTGATAGCCGATCCAGCCCAGCACGGTGAACGACAGGCCGATGCTCAGGGCGCCGGCGACCTTCTGGGTGGTGGTGATCATGGCGTAGAGCAGGCCGATCCGGTGCTTGCCCTGTTCGAGGCGCACCGCGTCGCCGACGTCGGCGACCATCGCCCGGTCGAGCAGCGGAAACGCCGCGGCGAGGAATCCAAGGGTGAACATGCCCATCCCGGTGAGCGGGAAATTGCCTTTCGGCAGCAGGGTCAGCAGGAAGAGGCCGATGGAATAGCCGGTGCTGCAGATCATCAGCGTCCGGTGCTTGCCCAGCCGGGTGGCCAGCCGACTGAGAAGCGCCGCGCCGGCGATCCCGGCGACGATATAGATCAGTAACAGTTTGCTGGCGTCGGCGATGGTGAAGCCGCGGGAGTCGTGGAAATAGAAGAGGTAGAGCGCCGCCATCCAGCCGGGTCCCAGGGCGAGGCAGAAGTCGGCGACGATGATCCGGCGCATGTCGGGGCGCGAAACCATATCCCAGTAGTCGCGAAGGCCGAAACGCTCGCCCTTGACGTCGGGGACAACGCGCTCGCGGGTGAAGGCCAGCGCCAGCACGATTCCAAGCGGCGCGGTGAGGAAGACGAACCAGCCCATGGCCCCGATGTCGCCCGCGCCGCTGGATCCGTCGTGCCTGGCCATGACCACCGGCAGGACGAGGACGGCCGTGGCCCCGATGATGCTGATCACCTGGATGGCGCCGAACACCCGCGAGCGCTCGTCGTATTTCGCGGCGATCACCGAGGCCCACGAGGCGTGCGACAGGGTGACCAGCGAGGTGCCGATGTAATAGAGAAAGAGCCAGCCGATGAGATAGGCATAGCCCACGGCGCCCGGCGGATTGAACAGCATGAAGACCGGCAGCATGAGCACCGGCGCGCCGGCCGCCAGCCACACGCGGTAGCGCCCGAATCTCGTCCGCGTGCGGTCCATGAACACGCCGATCACCGGATCGAGGAACATGTCGACCAGGCGCACGGCCATGAACGCCAGGCCGACCGCCTTCAGACCCAGCGCGAAGTGGCCGGCGTAATAGCGGGGAAGATAGACGCTCATCGCCACCGCCAAGGCGCCGATGCACAGGCCGGGGGTGGCGAAGGCGAGAAGGCCCGGGGTCGAGAGACGGTAATCGCTGGTCTGGGCGCCGCTCGCTGTCACGGATGCGTTTCCTGAAAAAATAATGACGCGGATCGCCGGCGTCTCCGCGGACGCCTTGGGAAAACACAACCCCGCGCCCCGCCCCGATGCAAGGGCTTTTCAGTCCGGCGATGGCCGGCGCGCGCCCTTTCGGCCCGGAGTGAAAAAGGCCTGGCGATCGTCGTCGGCGCGGGCGACGCCGGCCCGCACGCGCAGAAGGTCCTTGCGCGTAACCAGACCGACCAGGGCGCGGGTGGCCGGATCCACCACCGGAACTCGGCCCAGATCGACAGACACCATCAGGCCGATCACGTGGGTCAGCACGTCGTCCGGCTGGACCGTCGTCAGCGACGCGTCGGACACCCGCTCGCCCAGGCGCTCGCCGGCATGGCCGCCCTCGAGTTTCCAGCGCAGGGCGTCGGCGCGGGAAACGAGCCCCACGGGGCGCCGCTGGGCGTCGACCACCGGATAGATGCGGTGGCGTCCTCTCTCCAGCTCGGCGATGGCGTCGGGGATAGCGGTCTCCACGGTGAGGACGTCGACCTCGCGGACCATCACCTCGGACACCCGGGTGAGGGCATAGGGATCGACGCTGTACTCACGGCTGATGTGTTGGCCGCGGCGCGCGATCTTTTCGGTCAGGATCGAGCGTTTCAGAAGAAGGACGGTGACCGCGAAGGCGGCGACGGTGGCGGCGATCAGGGGCGCGAGCATCCGCGCGTCACCGGTCAGTTCCAGTGCGAAGATGGCCCCGGTCAGCGGCGCGCGCATGGTCCCGCCCAGCATGGCCGCCATGCCCAGAAGCGCCCAGAACGCCGGCTGTCCGGGCAGCGCCAAGCCGACCAGCCAGCCCATGGCGCCGCCCAGGATCAGCAGCGGGGCGAGGACCCCGCCCGACGTCCCCGAGGCCAGCGCCGCCAGCCAGATCGCCGACTTGACCAGAAGGATGGCGACGACCGTGGCGATCAGCAGGTGGCCGCCGAGAAGATCGCCGATCACGTCGTAGCCGATCCCCAGAGCGCGGGGCTCGATCAGGCCGCCGAGGCCCACGATCAGGCCGCCGATCGCCGGCCACCACATCCAGTGGATCGGCAGGCGCTCGAACAGGTCTTCGAGGAAATAAAGCAGTTTGGTCAGGATCGCCGACTGCAGGCCGGCGAGGACGCCGACGCCGGCGCAGGCGATCAGGCCCCACCACGGCAGGGCGGTCGGGGCGGCGAAGGCGAAGAGGGGACCGGTCCCGAACAAGAGCGGGCGCCAGCAGGCGGCGACCACCGCGCCGACGGCCACGGGGATGAAGCTGCGCGGCCGCCATTCGAAGAGCAGAAGTTCCACCGCCAGCAACACCGCGGCCACCGGGGTGCCGAAGATGGCGGTCATTCCGGCCGCCGCGCCGGCCACCAGCAGGGTCTTGCGTTCGGCGGCGCTCATGTTGAAGAACTGGGCGAAGAGGGAGCCGATCGCGCCCCCGGTCATGATGATCGGCCCCTCCGCCCCGAACGGTCCGCCGGTGCCGATGGAGATCGCCGAGGAGATCGGCTTGAGCACCGCGACCTTCGGCGAGAGCCGGCTGCCGCCGATCAGGATCGCCTCGATGGCCTCGGGGATGCCGTGACCGCGGATCTTTTCCGAGCCGAAGCGGGCCATCAGGCCGATGATCAGGCCGCCGAGGATCGGCGCGACGACCATCCACGGGGTTCGCGCCGCGTGCGCCAGCGAGACCGGGTGGGCGTCGAGGCGGCCGAACCAGACCGCGTTGGTCACCACCGCGATCAGCTTGACCAGCAGCCAGGCGGAAAACGCGCCGCCCGTGCCGATCGCCACGGCCATCGCCGCGAGGATCAGCAGCCGCCGGTCGGCGGTGAAGTCGGCGAGCCGTCGACGCCGCCCGTCGGCGGGCGCGGCGCCGATGGCCGCGCCGCTGGGGCTCGTTCCGCCCTCGTCCATGGGATCTCCTCGGGAAGCGCGCGGGGGGGGGCGGACCCTCAGCCGCCGCCCATCTTGCGGAAAAACTTCTGGGTCTGCTCGCCGCCGGTGACATAGGCCTTTGACCGGCCTCGTCGGCGATCGCGGCCCAGTGGTCGCGGACGCCTTCGGCGGAACGGTCGGCGTCGCCCAGATACACCCCCTCGGTCTCGAACACCCGCGCCAGGGCGAAGGCGCCCGCCCCGGCGGTGAGGATCGCCCCGGTGGGCGCCTCTTCGGAGCACAGGAAAACCACGCCCGGGGTCACCGCCTCGGGCGCCAGACGGGCGCCGATCTCCGCCGGCATCAGGTTTTCGGTCATTCGCGTGGCGGCCACCGGGGCGATGGCGTTGACGTGGATATTGTTCTTCTGGCCCTCGAGCTTGAGGGTGTTCATGAACCCGACGACGCCCAGCTTGGCGGCCCCGTAATTGGTCTGGCCGAAGTTGCCGTAGAGCCCCGAGGAGGAGGTGGTGACGACGATCCGGCCATAGTTGCGTTCGCGCATGATTTCCCACACCGCCTTGGTCGGCTTCACCGTTCCCATCAGATGGACGCCAAGGACGAATTCGAAGTCGCCCATCTCCATCTTGGAGAAGGATTTGTCGCGCAGCACCCCGGCGTTGGCGACGAGGATGTCGATACGGCCCCACGCCTCCATCGCCTGGCGGACCATCAGCGCCACCCCCGCGTCGTCGGTGACCGAGGAGCCGTTGGCCATGGCCTCGCCGCCGGCGGCGCGGATCTCCTCGACCACCTTGCCGGCGGCCTCCGACGATCCGCCCGAGCCGTCCATGGTGCCGCCAAGATCGTTGACCACGACCCTGGCCCCGCGCCGGGCCAGTTCCAGCGCGTGCTGGCGGCCGAGGCCGCCGCCGGCGCCGGTCACGATCGCCACCCTGTCGTCGAAGCGGATGTCCGCCATGCGCTCAGTCCCCACAAACCTCGGTCGGCGGCCCTCTTGCGCGTCCCGGCGGCGGAGCGTCAAGGGGAGCGCGGGCCGGCGGGGCGGGGCCGCCCGCCTGTCCGCGTCACGCAACCGCGGCCGAGGCTCGAAAGGACGCGAAAGCCTAGCAGGTTGTTGAAGAAGTCGTCCAAGGCCGAGCGGTGAAGGTGGATT
>JBDTKQ010000281.1:0-5784 GCA_039935235.1 Caulobacteraceae bacterium | reverse complement strand
GGCCGCCGGCCTTGAGGTCGGCGATCAGGCGGTGAGTGAGGTCCTCGCGCAGGAAGAGCCGCAGTTTCGGATAGTCCACCCGCAGCGCCGAGAGAGCGGCGGGGAGCAGAAAGGGAGCGACCGTGGGGATCACCCCCAGCCGGAACCGCCCGGCAAGAGGCTGACCGGCGCCCCGGCTGGCCTCGACGAGGTCCTCCGCGAGCCCCAGGATGGCGCGGGCGCGGGTCACAGCCTCAATTCCCGCGGCGGTGAGGATGACCCCGGAACGATTGCGGTCGACCATGGGGGCGCCGAGGATCCGCTCCAGCTCCTGGACCCCCGCCGAGAGCGTCGGCTGAGTGACGTTCGCCGCTTCCGCCGCCCGGCTGAACGAGCCGTGCTCGGCGAGCAGCTTCAGGTATTGGAGTTGGCGCAGGGTGGGGAGCATGGGCAGCTTTTCGGAAGGGCCGCGACCGAACCGACGCGAGCCTCGTTCGAGATAGCGGGCGACCGAAAAACAGCGCCCGGACGATGATGTCGGCGGACGGCCAGTCGCGTTTTCCCTCAAACCGCGTCGAAGGTGAGGGGGCCGCCCCAGAAGCGTTCGACGATGCCGTTCTGGAGACCCGGGCGGCCGGTGGTCAGGAACCGGCGGGCGCCGGCGGACCCGGCGTCATATTCGGGGTGGCGGGCGAGATAGAGGGCAATGGCCTCCGCGGTGGCTCCCGGCTGGTGGATCAGCGGGGTCCCGGGAGGAAGGGCGTCGCGGAAGAGATCGGCCGTGATCTCATAGTGCGTGCAGCCGAGAACCGCGCGGTCGGGGGGGCGGCCGATCCTGGCGGCGAGGGCGGCGACATGGCGGCCCACCGTCTCGCGCAAACGATCGTCGGGGGCGCCACCCTCGATATCGCGGGCGAGGGTTTCGCACGGCTCGGAGAAGACGGCGACGTCGGCCCGGCGCTTGTCGATCTCGATCTCATAGACCCGGCTGGCGGCGGTGGCGGGGGTGGAGAAGACACCGAGGACATCGACCCGCTCGATCTTGTCGCCGCCGCGCTGGGCTTCGTGTTCCCACGGCAGGCCGGTGGCCGCCTCGATGGTCGGAACGATGATCCCCAGCACGTTGACCGCCCGCCCAAGAGCGCGGCGCCGGCCGGGAAGCCAAGTCTGTTGCAGCCGGCGCAAGGCCACCGCCGCGGCCGTGTTGCACGCCAGGACGACAAGGTCGCAACCCCGGTCGAACAGGATCTCGCAACCGGCGCGGGTGAGGGCGACGATGTCCTCCCCGCCGCGCCCGCCGTAGGGAGTGTTGGCCTGATCGGCGAGATAGACGAAATCGGCGCCCGGCAGCCGCGCCACCAGGGCGTGGTGGACACTCAGCCCGCCGATGCCGGAATCGAAAACCCCGATGGCCATGGCCCCCGTCTAGCGACAAGCCCCCGAGGCGTCCACCGCGTCACCGGGTCCCCGTGACGAAGCCTCCGCAAAGCCCTAGAAGAAGCGATCAGTTTTTCCGTGGAGTTCGAGTTCCTTGCAAAGACGCACTTTTTTGACAGCTTCGGCCGCGACGGCCGCCCTCGTTGGAGTTGCTCCCGTGACCAAAGCTGCCCCGACCGGTTCGGCGACCGCGCCCCCCGCTTTCCCACTCCTCCAACCGTGGAGCGGCTCCCACAACGGCGGTCCCGCGTTCGACAAGGCGCGGGTGGACGATTTCGAGCCGGCGTTCGAAGCGGCCATCGAGGCCAACCGGCGGGAGATCGCCGCCATCGCCGGTGATCCCGCGGCGCCGACGTTCGCCAACACCATCGCTGCTCTGGAGAACGCCGGCCGCCCGTTTGGCCGAGTGGTGACGGTGTTTGGGGTCTACACCTCGACCCTGAACGACAAGCCGATGCAAGCGGTCGAGGCGAAGATGGCGCCCAGGCTGGCCGCGTTCGCCGACGAGGTCGTGCAGAACGCCGCCCTCTTCGCCAGAATCAAGGCGGTGAACGATGGGTTGGGAGCCGCCGGCCTGACGCCCGAGCAGAAACGGCTGACACAGGTCGTCCACCGTGACTTCGCCCGACAAGGCGCGGCGCTCGATTCCGCGGGCAAGACACGGCTGGCGGCTATCAACCAGCGCCTGGCCAGCCTCTACACCCTCTTCAGCCAGAACGAGTTGGCCGACGAGGAAGGCTTCAGCCTGACCTTGACCGACAAGGCGCAACTGGCGGGCCTGCCGGATTCGCTGATGGAGGGCGCAGCCCTCGCGGCGAAAGACAAGGGCCTCGCGGGCAAGTGGCTGATCACCAACACACGTTCGTCAATGGAGCCCTTCCTCACCTACTCCAGCCGCCGCGACCTTCGCGAGAAGGGCTGGCGGATGTGGGTCATGCGCGGCGACAACGGCGGCGCGCATGACAACAATGCGATCATCGCCGAAATCCTGAAGCTGCGCGCCGAAAAGGCCAATCTCCTCGGCTTTCCGACCTATGCCCACTGGCAAACCGAAGACCAGATGGCCAAGACGCCCGAGGCGGCGATGGAATTGATGATGAAGGTCTGGACCCCGGCGAAAGCACGGGTGGCCGAGGAAGTCTCCGACATGGCGCCGTTCGCGCAAGCCGAGGCGCCCGGCTCGGTCGTCGAACCGTGGGACTACCGCTACTATTCGGAGAAGGTGCGCAAGGCGAAGTACGACCTCGATGAAAGCGAGGTGAAGCCCTATCTCCAGATGGAAAAGCTGCGCGAGGGGATGTTCTGGGCGGCGGGCCGGCTCTACGGGTTCGAGTTCGTGCCGGTCAGCGATCTGCCGGTCTATCAGGGCGATGTCCGCACCTTCGTGGTGATGCGCGACGGCCGCCAGGTGGGGCTGTGGTATTTCGACCCTTACGCCCGGGCCGGCAAGAATTCCGGGGCGTGGATGAGCGAATACCGCCCGCAGGAACGTTTCGCCGGCGAGATCACCCCGGTGGTCTCCAACAACGCCAACTTCGTCAAGGTCGCGGCCGGCGCGCCGATTCTCGTCTCGTGGGACGATGCGGTGACCATGTTCCACGAATTCGGCCACGCCCTTCACGGGCTGAACTCCAATGTCGAATATCCCACTCTCGCGGGCACCAATGTCGCGCGCG
This sequence comes from Caulobacteraceae bacterium, assembly GCA_039935235.1. Taxonomy (GTDB): domain Bacteria; phylum Pseudomonadota; class Alphaproteobacteria; order Caulobacterales; family Caulobacteraceae; genus Acaudatibacter. Next base: position 2,692 of record JBDTKQ010000281.1, on the reverse strand, counting down.
ACTTCGTGGAATTTCCAAGCCAGCTCAACGAACGCTGGCTGCCGACACGGGAGGTGCTCACCCGTTTCGCGGTCCATTACCAGACCGGCGAGCCGATGCCCGACGCCCTGGTCAAGAAGATCAAAACCGCCCACACCTTCAACAAGGGCTTCGACACCGTCGAATATCTCGCCTCGGCGATCGTCGACATGAAGGCTCACCTCGCCGGCGCCACGCCGATCGACCCCCGGACGTTCGAGACCGCGACCCTCGCCGAACTCGGCATGCCCAAGGCGGTGGTCATGCGCCACCGGATGCCGCAGTTCGGGCACATCTTCTCCGGCGAGGGCTATGCCGCAGGCTACTACGACTACATCTGGGCCGATGCCCTGACCGCCGACGCCGCCGAAGCGTTCGCCGAGGCGCCCGGCGGCTTTTACGACAAACCCACGGCCAAGCGTTTGCACGACGACATCATGAGCGTGGGCAACACCATCCCCGCGGACGAAGCCTTCCGTCGATTCCGCGGACGCGACGTGACCATCGACGCCCTGATGCGCGACCGCGGGTTCCCGGTGACGGCGTAGTCCGCGGAGCGTGCGGGACGCCCGCGCTCCGACAGAGCCCTACGCCGCCTTCGCGATCCGCGCTTGCCACAGGCACAACAGCGGAGCCACGCCCAGTTCCATGACCAGGGCATAACGGATGTTCCCCGGGTCGCCGACCGCGAGGATCCCCCCGAGGCGCGCGAGGCCACCGACGACCACGAGAAAGGTCAGGGTGCGGACCACGGTCCCCCGCCGCTCGATCGCCGGAATACACGACCAGTACGCCAGCCCGATGGCGAGAAGCAGGCCGGAAAGATAGCGCCAATGACTGTCCGCCGCGCGCCCCGGCCAGCCGTCGATGAACCTCGCGCCGTGAAGCGCGCCCGCCCCGCCGGCGATGACCGGGACGAAGCCGGCGAGGACGGCGGCCAGTTGCAGGGTCCGGCGCTCGATCCCGTATCGGGCGGCGATCCTTGACCTTTCCCCCACGCGAGGCGCATAAGCCGCCCCTTCCGGCGCCGGCAAGATCTCGCGCCTCCACCGCCACGACCCCCGCGCAACGGCGCGGGACGAGGGCGGAGGGGAAACCCCGTCCGCGTGATCGCGCCCGGGGGCATTTGTCGTTGTGTCGTCCATGGTGAAGGCGAATACGTGTTCGAAGGCCTGACGGATCGACTTTCCGGCGTGTTCGACCGGCTTTCCGGCCGGGGCGTGCTGTCGGAGAAGGATATCGACGCCGCCATGCGCGAGGTGCGCGTGGCGTTGCTCGAGGCCGACGTGGCCCTGCCGGTGGTCCGCGAGTTCATCGACAAGGCCCGCGTGGCGGCCACCGGCGAGGCGGTGATCCGTTCGGTCAAGCCCGCCGATCAGGTGGTCAAGATCGTCTATGACGGCCTGGTGGAGATGCTCGGCGGCGACGAGGCGGAGCCACTGCGTCTGGCGCTCAATCCGCCCACCGTGATCCTCGTCGCCGGATTGCAGGGGTCGGGCAAGACCACCTTCTCGGCCAAACTCGCCCTGCGTTTGTTCAAGACCGAGCGCAAGCGGGTGATGATGGCCTCCCTCGACGTGCGCCGGCCCGCGGCCATGGAGCAGCTCGCGGTTCTCGGCAGGGAGGCCGGGGTCGACACCCTGCCGATCGTCGCCGGACAGGCGCCGGCGGATATCGCCCGGCGGGCGCTGTCGGCGACGCGACTGGGCGGTTTCGACGTTCTGATCCTCGACACCGCCGGGCGGACCACGCTGGACGAGGCGATGATGAGCGAGGCGGCGGAGATCGCCCGCATCGCCTCGCCGGCCGAGACCCTCCTGGTGGCCGACAGCCTCACCGGTCAGGACGCGGTGCGCACCGCCAAGGCCTTCCACGAGCGCCTTCCGCTCACTGGTCTCGTTCTCACCCGCGCCGACGGCGACGGGCGAGGCGGAGCGGCGCTTTCCATGCGGGCGGTGACCGGCCTGCCGATCAAGTTCCTCGGGACCGGCGAAAGGATCGACGCGCTCGACGCCTTCGACGCCCGCCGGGTGGCTGGCCGCATCCTCGGCCAGGGCGATGTCGTCGCCCTGGTGGAAAAGGCGGCGGCGGAGTTCGACCAGGCCAAGGCCGAGGTCATGGCCCGCAAGCTGGCCAAGGGACAGTTCGACCTCGAGGACATGGCCGAGCAGCTCGCGCAGATGGAGAAAATGGGCGGCATGGAGGGGCTGATGGGCATGCTTCCCGGCGTCCGCCAGGTGAAAAAGCAGATCGCCCAGTCCGGGGTGAGCGATTCCATGATCCGCCGCCAGCGGGCGATCATCGGCTCGATGACCCGCAAGGAGCGGCGCAAGCCCGATCTTCTCCAGGCCTCGCGCAAGCGGCGAATCGCCGCCGGCGCCGGGGTCGAGGTCTCGGAGATCAACCGTCTTCTGAAACAGCACCGCCAGATGCAGGACGCCTTCAAGGCCATGGCCAAGGGCGGCGGCAAAGGCTTCGCCCGCATGGCCGGCATGATGGGCGCCGGCGGCGGCATGGATGCGCTGAAGTCACTTGGCGGCGGCCGCGCGCCTCCGGCGGCGGGCGGCGGACTCCCCGGTCTCGGCGGCGGCCAGGCCGGCGGCCTCCCGGGCCTCGGCGGGCTTCCGCCCGGATTCGACCCGTTCAGGAAATCCTAGACGTTCACACCTCCTTC
>JBDTKQ010000280.1:0-11297 GCA_039935235.1 Caulobacteraceae bacterium | reverse complement strand
GCCCTTTCTGCTGGTGGTGACGGTGATCGTCACCATCCATGAGCTTGGCCACTTCCTCACAGCCAAGGCGTTCGGCGTCGCCATCGACCGCTTCTCGATCGGTTTTGGTCGGCCGATCGCCATGCGGCGCGACCGCTCCGGGGTCGAATGGCGGATCGGTTGGCTGCCACTTGGGGGATATGTGAAATTCGCCGGAGACGGGAATGCCGCCGGCGTTCCGGATGGGACCGACCTTGCCGCGGCCCGCGCGCGGATCGTGGCCCAGGAGGGCGCCGGAGCGGAGGCGAAGTATATGCCGTTCAAGCCCCTGTGGCAGCGGGCGCTGATCGTCGCCGCCGGACCGGGGGCCAATTTCGTGCTGGCGGCCGCGCTGTTCAGCTTCTTTTTCGGGGCCTTCGGCGAGCCGGTGACGTCCACCCGCGTCGACGAGGTCGTCCCCGGGGGGGCCGCGGCGGCGGCCGGTTTTCAGGCGGGGGACACGGTGCTCACCGCCGATGGCCGGCCGATGGCGAGCTTTCAGGACCTCCAGTATTACGTGCAGTATCGCGCCGGGACACCGATCGATTTCGGGGTGCGGCGTGGGGGGACGGTGCTGCATATGACCGCGCGTCCGACGCTCGCGCGGGAGTCCAGTCCGTTCGGCGGCCGCCAAGACGTGGGCCGTCTCGGCCTCGCCGCCCGGGGGGGCGAGTTGCGCCGGTTCGGTCCCCTGCAAGCGGTGCGAGCGGGGGTCTCCAAGACGTGGGAAGTCACCGCCACCACCGTCTTTTACCTGGGGCGGATCGTCACCGGGAAGGTCGGCGCCGATCAGCTCCACAGCTTCGTCGGCATCGCCCATGCCTCCGGATCGATGACGAAAGACGCGGTCGCCGCGGCGCACGACGCACGAATCAGCTGGCTCGTCGCGGCCGCCTATTTCCTTATCCAGCTGGCGGCCTTGATGTCCGTCAGCGTCGGGATCCTCAACCTTCTGCCGATCCCGGTTCTCGATGGCGGCCACCTGCTTTTCTACGCCTATGAGAGCATCGCGCGGCGGCCGGTCGGCGCGCGCGCCCAGGCCGCCGGATACCGGGTGGGCCTTGCTTTGCTTGTGGGTTTGATGTTGTTCGCCACTTGGAACGACCTGCAGCAATTGCGCGTGTTCCGCTTCCTCGGCAGCTTGTTTTCGTAAGGCGACCATTTCCTTCATGGCTGACCCTTTGAGAAAGCTCCGCGCGCGCGGTGTCGCGTTCGCCTCCACCCTCGCGCTGCTGCTCGGAGGCACGGCGATCGTGGCGCCGGCCTTGGCGATCTCCCAGACCGCGCCGGCCACGGTGGTCAGCCGCGTGGTCGTTCAGGGCAACGAGCGGATCGATTCGGAGACCATCCTGTCCTATCTGCCGATCACCGCGGGCGACACGGTCGATCCGGCGAAGATCGACGCGGCCTTGAAGGTGCTGTTCAAGACCGACCTCTTTTCGGATGTGAAGATCGACCTCAAGGGCTCCGAACTGATCGTCCGCGTGATCGAAAACCCGATCATCAACCAGGTGCTGTTCGAGGGAAACAGCAGCATCAAGCAAGACAAGCTCAAGGATGAGGTTCAGGTGCGTCCGCGCGGCGTGTTCACCCGCGCGCGCGTCGAGGAGGACGTCGGCCGTATCGTCGAACTTTACCGGCGCGCGGGGCGGATCTCCGCGACGGTGACGCCCAAGATCGTCGAACTGCCGCAGCGACGGGTCGACCTGATCTTCGAGATCCACGAGGGTCCGAAGAGCGGCATTCTCCGGGTGAATTTCCTTGGGAACAAGGAGTTCTCCGCCGGCGAACTGCGCGGTGTTGTCGTGACCAAGGAGAGCGCTTTCTACAAATTTTTCTCGTCCAACGACAACTACGACCCCGATCGTGTCGAATATGATCGCGAGCAACTTCGTAAATTCTATCGGAACCGCGGCTTCTACGACTTCCGCATCATCTCGTCGGTCGCTGAACTTGCCCCCGACCGCAATGGTTTCGCCATCACCTACACGATCGACGAAGGGGTGAAATACCACTTCGGCAAGTTGACGGTGAAGACCGACCTGAAAAAACTGAACAGTGGAATCCTGCGGCAGCTGCTGCCGATCAAGGACGGGCAAGTCTATCAGGACCAGAAGATCGAGCAGGCAACCGACGCCCTGACCTTCGCCGCCGGCGCCGCGGGCTTCGCCTTCGTCGACGTGCGTCCCCGCTACACCGCCAACGCTGCCAAACATACCGTCGACGTGACCTTCGATATCAAGGAGGGTCCGCGGGTCTACATCGGGCGCATCGATATTGTCGGCAACACCACGACGCTTGACTATGTTATCCGCCGACAACTCAATGTCTCCGAGGGTGACGCCTACAACCGCGCTCTGGTCGATCGCTCGAAAAACAACGTTCGCGCCCTCGGCTTCTTCAAGGACGTGGAGGTCACCAATGTTCCGGGGTCGGCGCCGGACCGCACCAATCTTCTCGTCAAGGTGACTGAACAGCCCACCGGACAACTTTCATTCAGCGCGGGCTACAGCTCGATCGACAAACTGGTCGGCGATATCGGCGTCACCCAATCCAATTTTCGCGGGCGCGGCGAGGATTTGCGTGCGCGGATTTCGGTGGGCTTCCTCGCCCAACAGGCGGACTTGTCTTTCACCGAACCCTATTTCCTGAACCGCAATCTCCAGGCGGGTTTCGACGTCTACGCCCAGCGCTATGACCTCTCGCAGCAGGCCTCCTACACCACCGCCTCGGTGGGGGGTACCGTGCGGGTGGCCTTTCCGCTAACCCAGAACAGTCTTCTGACCACCCGCTACACGCTGCGGACCGACGACGTCATCGTCGCCGATTCCCTGTGCGTGCCGGGGGCGGAACTGGTTTCGATCGTCCTTTGCGAGCAGCGCGGCTCGTACCTTACCTCGCTGGTGGGCTACACCCTCGGCCTCGACAAGCGGAACGATCCGCGCAATCCCACCCGCGGCTTCTACCTCAACTTCTCGCAGGATGTGGCAGGGCTCGGCGGCACCGTCCACTACCTCAACAGCCAGGTGCGGGGCGGAATTTATCACGGATTTACAAAGGGGTTGATCCTCAGCGCCAGCGGCTCGGCCGGCTATGTCGACGGCTGGAACGGCAACACTATCCGGATCACCGACCGGTTTTACGAGGGCGGCGATACATTCCGCGGATTCCAGATCGCCGGCATCGGCCCGCGCGACACCCAGTTCAGCGATGCTCTGGGCGGCAAGCTGTTCGCCATCGGCACGGTGGAACTTTTGTTCCCCAACAAGCTGCCCGAGCAGTATGGGATCAAGACCGCCCTGTTCACCGATTTCGGCACGCTCGGGCTTCTCGATCGGGCCAACAAGGTGGATCCGAACACAAATTTGCCACTGCCGTTTGTGAAAGACGATTTGGGACTGCGCGTTTCAGCCGGTATCAGCGTGTTCTGGCGATCGCCCCTCGGACCCTTGCGGTTCGACTTTAGCCGCGTACTCAAGAAAGACTACTACGACAAGACGGAATTGTTCCGTTTCTCCACCTCAACAAGGTTCTAGACTACATGATGACGAAATCTTTCGCGTTCGCCGGCGCCAGCTTGCTCGCCGGCGTCGCCTTGGCCTCCGCGGCTCTCGCGCAGGCCGCCGCCCCCGCGGTGACGTCCGGACCACCCATTCCGGGCATGTGCATCTTTTCGGTCAATCAGGCGATCGCCAGCTCGAAGGTGGGCCAGTACGAGCGTCAGCGGATGGAACAGATCGTCGCCCAGGTGAAGGCCGAGATTTCTCCGGAAGAGACCGCCATCAACAATGAGGGAAGGACCCTCGAGGCATCCCGCGCCACCCTCAACGCGACGACCTTCCAGAGTCGGGCGACCGCCCTGACCACACGGGTCAACGCCCTTCGCCAGAAAGCCGATCTGCGGCAGCGCGAGGTCAAGGCCACCGAAGACAAGGCGTTGAACCGCATTTCCCAGGAGCTCGAGCCGATCGCTTCGCAGCTCTATCAGCAGAAGCGCTGCAGCGCTTTGATCGACAAGAACGCGGTGATGATCGCCAATCCGGAAATGGACATCACCCCGCAAGCGGTGACGGCGCTCAACGCCAAGATTCAGCAATTCACCTTTGACCGCGAACATCTCGATACCGCGGCGGGCGCACGCTGACAGAGATACCGCCCGCCTCGCCGGCCTTTGGCCCCGATCCCCGGTTTTTCGAAGCCCTTGGTCCCCTGAGCCTCAGGGCTCTGGCAGCGGCGGCAGGGGCGACGGTTCACGCCCCGGGAGCGTCGGCGGATCGATCCTTCGCGCGGGTCGCGGTGCTCGACCGGGCAGGACCCGAGGCGATATCGTTCTGTGCCGATCCGCGCCACCGGGCGGGCCTCGCGCGGACCGCGGCCGGCGCCTGTTTCGTGCCGGCGGCGCTGGCCGACGGCGTTCCGGCCGGCTGTCTCGCCCTCGTCACACCGTTTGCGCAAGCCGGTTACGCCCTGGCCGCCGCCCGGTTGCACGCGGCCCGCCGATTTCCGACTGGAGGGCCGGCAATCTCTCAAGCCGCCCGGCTGGAAGACGACGTCACAGTCGGGCCCGGCGTCGTGGTTAGCCCCGGTGCGTCGATCGGCAGGGGGACCCACCTCGCTCCGGGAGCCGTGATCGGCCCGGGCGTGGCCATCGGGCGTGATTGCCATGTGGGGGCGAACGCCGTGGTCGGCTTCGCCCTCGTCGGCGATCGGGTCAGTATCTACGCCGGCGCGGTCATCGGCGAGGCCGGGTTCGGCGCCGCCGCCGGTCCGCGCGGCGCGATCGACATGCCTCAACTCGGCCGGGTCATTCTTCAGGACGGGGTGACCATCGGCGCCGGCTCGTGCGTGGACCGAGGCGCCTGGGAGGATACGGTGGTGGGAGAGAACACCAAGATCGACAACCTGGTGCAGATTGCCCACAATGCGCGGGTCGGGCGAAACTGCCTTCTCGCCGCCTATACCGGGGTCTCCGGAAGCGTGGTCATCGGCGACGGCTGCGTATTCGGCGGCCGGGCGGGACTTGCCGATCATATCGTGATCGGCGCGGGCGCGCGGGTGGCGGCGGCGTCGGGGGTCACAAGGGATATCCCTCCGGGCGAGAGTTGGGGTGGCTATCCGGCGCGGCCCCTCGATCGGTGGATGCGCGAGACCGCCACGCTGGCGCGGCTCGCGGCCAGAAAGCCGTCGAGTGGCGGGAGCGAAGCATGAGCGATCAGGACCCGGCCGTGGCCGATTCCGCCGATGTCGATATCAACGAGATCATGCGGCGTATCCCCCATCGCCCGCCGTTCCTGTTCGTCGATCGCGCCGAGGGCTTCGTCGCCAACAAGAGGCTCGTCGGCATCAAGAACGTGACGATGAACGAGCCGTTCTTCCTGGGTCACTTCCCCGGCGCGCCGGTAATGCCGGGCGTTCTCATCGTCGAGGCCCTTGCCCAAACCGGGGGCCTGTTGATGTCGAAGTCGTGGGACGTCGATCCCGAGGGCAAGATCATCCTGTTCATGTCGGTGAACAACTGCCGGTTCCGCAATCCCGTGCGCCCGGGCGACGTTCTTCGCATGGAGGTCGAGGTCGAGCGCGCGCGCGGCGAGGTCGTAAGGTTCCGCGGACGCGGCATGGTCGGGGACAAGGTGGCCGCCGAGACGGAATTCACCGCCATGCTGGTCGATACGCGCAAATGACCCGCGTTCATCCGACGGCCATCGTCGATCCGGCGGCGAGGCTGGGCGACGATGTCCAGATCGGACCCTACTGCATCGTCGGCCCGGACGTGGTCCTCGGCGCGCGCGTGCGCCTGCTGTCCCACGCGGTGATCGACGGGGTGACCGAAATTGGCGAGGACGGGGTCGTCCATCCTTTCGCGGCCCTCGGGTGCGCGCCGCAGCACGCCGGTCATCGCGGGGAACCGACGGAGCTGAAGATCGGCGACCGCACCGTCATCCGCGAACACGTGACGATGCATTGCGGCACGGCGGGCGGTCGGGGTGTGACCCTCGTCGGGGCGGACGGTTTCTTCATGGTCGGAGTCCACGTGGGCCACGATTGCATCGTCGGTGACCATGTGATCATGGCCAACAACGCCACCTTGGGCGGCCATGTGGTGGTGGAGGACCACGTGATTATGGGGGGACTCTCCGCGGTCCATCAGAACACCCGGATCGGGCGTCACGCCTTCGTCGGCGGGATGGCGGGTGTCAATCACGACGTTATTCCGTTCGGCAACGTATGGGGAAATCACGCTCACCTCGAGGGGCTCAATCTCGTGGGCCTCAAGCGCCGCGGGTTTTCGCGGCCGGCGATCAACACCCTGCGCGCCGCTTACCGCATGCTGTTCGCCGAGGAAGGGACGTTTCAGGAGCGCTTGGACGACACCGCCGAGGCTTATGCCGGCTCCCCCGAGGTGATGGAAATCGTCGATTTCATCCGCGCCGACTCGGACCGGCCCCTGACCACGCCGCAACGGGAGATTTGATGCCGGCGGCCGGCAGGCTGGGGCTGATCGCCGGCCGCGGTTCGCTACCCCTCGCCTTGGCGAACCATTGCCAAACGAGCGGTCGGCCGCTCTTCGTCATCCGGTTGCGCGGGTTCGCCGGGCCGGAACTTGACGGGTTCGACGGCGAGGACGTCGGCTTGGCCGAGCTTGGCCGGGGGATCGCGGCCTTGCGCCGCGCCGGTTGCGAGGCGGTCTGTTTCGCGGGCTATGTCGAGCGGCCGGATCTGGCCCACCTCAAGCCCGATCTGCGCGGGCTGGCCGCTCTTCCGGGGGTTCTCGCCGCCGCCCGCCGGGGTGACGGCAACCTTTTGGGCCACCTTCTCGGCGAGTTCGAGAAGGAGGGATTCCGGGTCGAGGGCGCCCATGAGGTCATGGGTGGCCTTTTGCTGGGCGAGGGCCCGGCCGGGCGCCATGCGGCGCGGCCCGATCACCTTCCCGACGTCGTGCGCGCCCTCGCCATCGCCCGGGCGATCGGCGCCCTCGACGTCGGTCAGGCCGCGGTCTGTTGCGAGGGCCTGGTCCTGGCGGTCGAGGCACAGGAAGGCACCGACGCCATGCTCGGGCGGGTCGCCGGCTTGCCCACCGCCTTGCGTGGTGGCGCGGGGCGTCGGCGGGGGGTTCTGGCCAAGGCGTGCAAGCCTGGCCACGAGACGCGGATCGACCTGCCCACGATCGGCCCAACGACCGTTCGACACGCAGCGGCCGCGGGCCTCGCCGGGATCGCCGGAGAGGCCGGACGCCTTCTGATTGTCGACAGGACCCAGACCATTGCCCTCGCCGACACGCACGGCCTCTTCCTCATCGGCGCGCCATCAGACAGTCCATGAGATCGCCCTGCATCATGATCGTGGCCGTCGAGCCGTCGGGAGACGCGCTGGGCGCCAATCTTTTGGCCGCATTGAGGTCGCGGCTCGATCAACGCACCCGTTTCATCGGCGTCGGCGGCCCGCGCATGGCGCGAGGCGGGGTGGCAAGTCCATTTCCAATCGAGGGCCTGGCGATCCTGGGCGTGTTCAACGCCATCGCCGCATTGCCGCTGGTGCGGCGCCGGGTGGGCGAGACCGTGCGGCTGGCCGGGAACGAAAAGCCCGACGCGGTCGTGCTGATCGATTCGTGGGGATTCAGCCTGAGGGTCGCCCGCGGACTGCGGCGATTGCGCCCGCGCCCGGCCATCGTCAAATATGTCGCGCCGCAGGTGTGGGCCACGCGGCCCGGGCGCGCGCGAACGCTCGCGGGCGCGGTCGATCATCTCCTCACCATCCACGCGTTCGACGCGCCGTGGTTCGAGCGCCACGGCCTTGGCGTGACCTTCGTCGGCAATCCGGTCCTCGCGCGGGACCAAGGGCCGGTCGACGGCGGCCGCCTGCGGGCGCGGATCGGCGCCGCTCCGGGCGATCCTGTCCTGCTCGTCCTGCCCGGCAGCCGGCAAAGCGAGATCGAGCGTTTGATGGGACCGTTCGGCGACGCGGTGTCGCGGCTCGTCGTTTCCCACCCCGGCCTCAAGGTGGTGGTCGGGGCCACGGAAACGGTTGCGGACGGCGTGGCCGCGCGGGTCGCGGACTGGCCGGTCCCCGCGATCATCCTTTGCGATGAATCCGATCGGCTGGACGCCATGCGCGCGGCGACGGTGGCCCTGGCGTGCAGCGGGACAGTGACCACCGAGCTGGCCATGGCCGGCTGCCCGATGGTCGTCGCCTATCGCCTCGGGCCGCTGACCGCGGCGGTGGCGCGCCGGCTCATCCGCACGCCATGGATCACCCTGGTCAACGTCGCCGCCAAGGCTTTCGTCGTGCCCGAGTTCGTTCAGGAACGATGCACCGGCGAGGCTCTTGCCGGCGCGATCTCGCGGCGGCTGGACGACCCCGCACTCCGCGCGCGTCAGGTCGCCGCCCAGACCGCCGCCCTGGCGATCATGGGCGGAGGCGTCGCCGATCCGGCCGGGGCGGCGGCGGAGGCGATCGTGCGCCTCGTTCAGCTCCGCGCTTCGAGGGGCACGTAGTCGCGCTTCAACGGCCCGGTGTAGAGCTGGCGCGGGCGGCCGATCTTGCGCTGAGGGTCCTCGAACATTTCCTTCCACTGGCTGATCCAGCCGACCGTGCGCGCGAGGGCGAAGAGGACGGTGAACATGGTCATGGGAAAGCCCATGGCCTTGAGCGTGATGCCGGAGTAGAAATCGACATTGGGAAAAAGCTTGCGATCGACGAAATACGGATCGTTGAGGGCGATTTTTTCGAGTTCGAGAGCGACTTTCAGCATCGGGTCGTCAAGATCGCCGACCTCGGCGAGAACTTCATGACAGGTCTTCTGCATCACCGCCGCGCGGGGGTCATAGTTCTTGTAGACCCGGTGACCAAAGCCCATCAGTCGGTATTTCCGGTCCTTCACTCCCTGGACATACTCGGGAATCCGGTCGACCGTGCCGATCTCCTGCAGCATCAGCAGGGCCTCCTCATTGGCCCCCCCATGGCTTGGACCCCACAGGCAGGCGATCCCGGCGGCGATGCAGGCGAAGGGGTTGGCTCCCGATGACCCGGCGAGACGCACCGTGGACGTGGAGGCGTTCTGCTCATGGTCGGCATGGAGGATAAAGATACGGTCCATGGCGCGGGTGAGCACCGGATTGGGCCGCCAGTCCTCCGCCGGCACGGAAAAGGCCATGCGCAGAAAATTCTCGGCGTACGACATGTCGTTGCGCGGGGTGACGAACGGCTGACCGACCGAATACTTGAACGCCCGTGCGGCGATCGTCGGCATCTTTGCTATCAGTCGGTGCGCGGAGATCTTGCGCTGTTCGGGGTCGTCGACGTTGATACTGTCGTGGTAGAAGGCCGACAGGGCGCCGACCGCGCCGGTCATGATGGCCATCGGGTGCGCGTCGGAACGAAAACCGGTAAAGAACCGGTCGAACTGGGCGTGAAGCATGGTGTGATAGGTGATCGTATGCTCGAAGTCGGCATAATCGGCCGCGCTCGGCAATTCGCCGTTGAGCAGCAGGTAACAAACCTCAAGAAAGCTGGAGTTTTCCGCCAGTTGCTCGATCGGATAGCCACGGTGAAGCAGAATACCCGCCTCGCCGTCGATGTAGGTGATCTTGCTCACGCAACTCGCCGTCGAGGTGAATCCCGGATCGAAGGTAAAGACATCGGCGTCGGCGTAGAGCTTGCGAACGTCGATGACGTCCGGCCCGGCGGTGCCCTTGACGATCGCCAGGTCGTGGTCCTTGCCGCCGAGCGTCAGGGTGGCGTGGTCGGCCATGCGTCGTTCCCCTATCGTTGGACGGAGACGTCCCAAGGGACCCTCCGCGTCGCCTTATAGCGCCTTACCGCAAGTGCGAAAGAGCCTCCTCGATGCGCGCGAGGCTCTCGTCCCGCTCGAGGGCGGACAGCGCCCCGGCAAGGTCGGGGGCCGAGGCTCCGCCGGAAAGAACCGCGCGAAGGGCGCCCCCGAATTTCCCCATGCCCACCCCTTCGGCCGAGGCGAACGCGCGCAGGGCGGCGCCGAGGGCGACCGGAGTCCATTCCGCCTCGTCGGCAAGCGCGGCGGCCAGCCGGCCGAGGCGCTCGACGGTTTCCCGATTGAGCAGGGCCACGGCCTTGTCGTTCAACCCCAGCGGGCGGTCTTTCAGCACAAAGGCGCAAAGGTCGGCCAGGTCGAGGATCGTCTTGGCCGCCTCCTTGACCAAGGGGATGGCCCGAACCAGCCGTGTCTCGGCGTCCGCCGGCGTGGCGTCGTCCCGGTCGCGGAGCACCCCGAGCACCAGCCTGGCCAGACGCCCGTCGTCGGCGACGCGGATGTAGTGATTGTTGACGTGGGCGAGTTTGTTCCAGTCGAGGCGAGCGGGGGCGCGGAGCACGTCGCGCACGTCGAACCAGGCGACGGCTTCGGCGTCGGAGAAGACTTCCGCATCGCCGTGCCCCCAGCCGAGCCGCGCCAGATAATTGCGCATGGCCTCGGGCAGGTAGCCCATGGCGGCGAACTCGCCCACCGCCTGGGCTCCGTGGCGCTTAGAAAGCTTGGCCCCGTCGGGTCCGTGGATCAGGGGCACATGGCCGAAGGCGGGAAGATCGTAACCGAGAGCGCCATAAATCAGCGCCTGGCGGGCGGCGTTGTTCAGATGATCGTCGCCACGGATCACGTGGGTGATCCCCATATCGCGGTCGTCGACGACCACCGCGAGATTGTAGGTGGGCGCTCCGTCCGATCGCAGGAGCACCAGATCGTCCAGTTCCTTGTTGCGGAACACGACCGGACCCTTGATCAGGTCGTCGACGACCGTCTCCCCCTCGATCGGCCCCCTGAAACGGACCACGAAGGGCGAGTTCGATCCGGTCGGCGGCGTGCGATCCCGCCACGGCGAGCGGATGGCGCGGCCCTCGGCGCGGGCGCGCAGCCGCTCCTCGGCGACCTCCTCGACGGTCATGTAGCAGCGATAGGCGGCGCCGCGTGCGACCAGCTCGGCGACCGCCTCGCGATGACGGTCCGCGCGCCTGTGCTGAAACACCGGTGGCCCGTCCGGTTCGAGACCAAGCCACGACAAGCCGTCGAGAATGACCTGGACGGCGGCGTCCGTGGACCGCTGCCGGTCGGTGTCCTCGATGCGCAGGAGGAAGCGTCCCCCCGTGTGCCGGGCGTAAAGCCAGTTGAACAGAGCGGTGCGAGCGGTGCCTATGTGCATCGAGCCCGTGGGGGAGGGGGCGATGCGGGTGACGACCGGGGACGGGGAAGCGGACATCTGGGATCCGGGAGCGAGGGTCGTCGCGGCGCCCCGTCGCCGCGAGGCGCCGCT
>JBDTKQ010000279.1:0-6208 GCA_039935235.1 Caulobacteraceae bacterium | reverse complement strand
AGGAAGCGGCCGCCGGCGGCGACCTGCCGGTCGGCGACATGGGTTCGGGGTCCGACTACACGCCCTTCGTCCAGCATCTGGGCATCGCCTCGATGAACATCGGCTACGGCGGGGAGGGCCAGTCGGGCGGGGTCTATCACTCCGCCTACGACACATTCGAGCACTTCGAGCGGTTCGGCGATCCGGGCTTCATCTATGGCGTGACCCTGGCCAAAACCGGCGGCCGGCTCATGCTGCGCATGGCTGACGCCGAAATCCTGCCGTTCCAGTTCGGGGACGTCGCCGCCAGCCTCGCGGAGGAATCGGCGCAGTTGAAGAAGCTCGCGACCACCTCGCGCGAGAAATCGCAAGCCACCGACCGCGCCCTCGAGGCCAGGGCCTTCGCCCTCGCCGCCGATCCCACGCTGCCGTGGGGGCCGCCGGAACGCGAGGAGGCCGCGCCGGCGATCGATTTCTCGTCCCTCGACGCGGCCATCGCCGCACTCGGGAAAAGCGCCCGCGCCTACGATCTCGCGGCGACCACGGCCACGCCCGACGCCGGGAGGCTCGCACGCGTCAACGTCATCCTTCAAGGCGCCGAGCAGTCGTTGACCGATCCCCGCGGCCTGCCCGGCCGCCCGTGGTACCGCCATTTGATCTATGCCCCGGGCCTGCTTACCGGCTACGGCGCCAAGACCCTTCCAGGCGTGCGCGAGGCCATCGAGAGTCGCCGGTGGTCGGAGGTTCCGGAGTATATGGATCGCACCGCCGCGGTGGTCAGGGCCCTGAGCGCGAAGATCGACGAGGCCACCGCATTGCTGTCTCGCTGACCCGCCACGAAATCGCGCCCGGTTACGGTCGGGCGTCTGACGCGTTAGGCTGACCTCGATGATCCGCCATCGCCGAACCCGAATTGTCGCCACTCTGGGCCCCGCCAGTCGCGCGCCGGCGATGGTCGAGACTCTGGCGCGAACCGGAGCGGATGTCTTTCGCCTGAATTTCAGCCACGGCGACCACCAGGCGCACGCCATGGCGTTGGCGTCGGTGCGGGCGGCCGAGGCGGCGGTGGGCCGCCCGCTGGCGGTTCTCGCCGATCTTCAGGGGCCGAAGTTTCGCCTCGGCAGTTTCAAGGCCGGCAAGATCGACCTCGCGCCGGGCCAGAGGCTGCGGCTCGACCTCGATCCCGCGCCGGGCGACAGGCGTCGGGTCCAGCTTCCGCACCCGGAAATCCTCCACATCCTCGCGCCCGGCGTCGAACTGATATTGGACGACGGCAAGGTCCGCCTCGTCACCCGCTCGGCGGGGACGGGCTTCGCGGAGGTGGAGGTCGTCACCGGGGACACCCTGTCAGACCACAAGGGGGTGGCGGTTCGCGGAGTCGCCATTCCGGCGCCGGCGATCACCGACAAGGATCGCGTCGATCTCGCCTTCGCCTTGCGCCTCGGCGTCGACTGGGTCGCGCTGTCGTTTGTGCAGAACGCGGCCGACATGGCCGCCCTTCGTCAGCTTGTCGGCGGGAGGGCGGCGATTCTCGCCAAGATCGAAAAGCCCGCGGCCCTGACGGAGCTGGAGGCGATCCTCGACGCCAGCGACGGTTTGATGGTGGCTCGTGGCGATCTGGGCGTGGAACTCGCGCCGGAGGACGTGCCGGTGGCTCAAAAGACCATCGTGCGGGCGGCGCGCCGCCGCGGGGCGCCGGTGATCATCGCCACCCAGATGCTCGATTCCATGACCGTCAATGCCGCTCCCACCCGGGCCGAGGCCTCCGACGTGGCCAACGGGGTCTATGAGGGCGCCGACGCTCTGATGCTGTCGGGGGAGTCGGCGGCCGGCGCCTTTCCTCGCGAGGCGGTGGCGATGATGGACGCCATTATTCGCCGCGTGGAAGCCGATCCGCTGTGGCCGGATCTGATGCGCGCCGAACATGGCGCGCAGGCGGACGAGGACGTCGACGCGCTCATCGCCGCCGCCACCCGCGCCGCCGAAACCCGCTCGACCGCCTGCCTGGTGGCCTACACCAATACCGGGGGCACCGCCCGGCGCCTGGCGCGGGAGCGGCCGACCCACCCGATCCTGGCGATCACGCCGGATTTGTCCGTCGCCCGCCGTCTGTGCCTGGTGTGGGGACTCGAGCCGCGCGTCGCGACACAGCCGCGAGGCGTCGCGGCCCTGACCGACGAGGCCGCCCATCTCGCGGCCGACCTGGGACTGGCCGAGCCCGGCGGCCGGGTGCTGATCATCGCCGGCCCGCCGATGGGCGCCCCCGGCGCCGCCAATCTGCTGCGCATCGCCCACGCGCCGCGCGCGAGGCCCTCCCCGAAGGAGGGGGATTCCGACCCGGCAGCGCGGCCAATGTGATATATCAGCCACAGTCCGCCCTTGCGCCGGTCGTTGGTTGCCTTAACTGAGGCGGGATCACCATTCCCCAAGGACGATACTTTTGGCGCAGGATCCCTATTCGGAACTGGGCGTCGCGCGCGGCGCGAGCGCGGACGAGATTCGCAAGACTTTCCGCAAGCTCGCCAAGAAGCATCATCCGGACGTCAATCCCGGCAACAAGGGCGCCGAGGAGAAATTCAAGCGTCTGAGCGCCGCCTTCGACCTTCTGGGCGACGCCGACAAGCGCAAGCGCTTCGACGCCGGCGAGATCGACGCCGACGGGCGGGAGATCATGCGCGGATTTGGCGGAGGAAACCCCTTTGGCGCGGAAGCGCCGGGCGGTTTTGGCGGCGGCTTCCGCTCCGCCGAATTCGAGGGTGTCGATCTGGGCGAGATCTTCGGCGACATTCTGGGCCGGGGAGGTGGTCGCCGCGGCGGCGGATTCGCCTCCCGCGGAACGGACATCCGCGCGCGGGTGGAGATCGGCATCGAGTATGCGATCGCCGGCGGCAAGATCCCGATCGCATTCTCCGACGGACGTACGCTCGACGTCACCATTCCCAAGGGCGTGGTCGACGGCCAGGTTCTGCGCCTCAAGGGGCAAGGCGCGCCCGGGCGGGCGGGCAACGGCGATGCTCTGATCGAGTTGGCGATCGGGCCGCACCCTGTATTCCACCGCGAAGGCGACAATCTGGTGATGGATTTGCCGGTTTCCCTGCCGGACGCCGTTCTCGGCGGCAAGGTGCAGGCCCAGACCCCCGAAGGACCCGTGACCCTGACCGTTCCCAAGGGCTCCAACTCCGGGGCGACCCTTCGCCTCAAGGGCCGCGGCCTCGCCGGCGCGAACGGCCGGCGCGGCGACCTGATGGCGCGCGTGGTCGTCACCCTCCCCGATGAGCCCGACCAACACCTGCGGGAGTTCGCCGAGACCTGGCGTCGCGAGCGGCCATACGCCCCGCGGCGACGGTCGTGAGCCGGCGTTCAGATCAGGTTCACACCCCGCGGCCCACCAAGGCGACCGTGCATCGCTCCCTCGCCTTCCTTGCGGGCCTCGCGCTTGTCTCCGCACTGGCCGCGCCCACACTCGCCCAAGACCATCGCGAGGCCCCACGGCGTCCCGAGAGCCGGCCGCCATCCTACGAGTCACGGCGCGGGCCGCCGCCTCCCTATGGCCGTGACCTTCCCGCACGCTCCCCCAACTCCCTCGGCGCCGGCTGGCGCCAGCAGCAGGAGGAGGCGCGCGCGGGGGTCCGCCAGGGCGAGATGGCGCCGCTCGGGCGGGTGATCGAGGGAATCCGTCGCCGTTCGCCGGGTCGACAGCTCGACGCCGGAATCGAGTATCAGGCCGGCAGGGCGGTCTACCGCGTCCGCTGGATGACCCCGCAAGGCCGACGGGTGGACTATATCGTCGACGCCGCCACCGGCGCGATCCTCAGCGAAAGGTGAAGCTTACGTGCGCATTCTGCTGGTCGAGGACGATCCGGATCTGTCGCGCCAATTGAAGCTGGCGCTGGGCGACGCCGGCTACGTGGTCGACCACGCGCCGGACGGCGAGGAGGCGGGGTTTCTCGGCGAGACCGAGCCCTACGACGCGATTATTCTCGATCTTGGGTTGCCGAAGATCGACGGGGCGTCCGTCCTCGAAGGCTGGCGGCGAGCCAATCTGGCGACGCCCGTCCTGATCCTCACCGCCCGGGGTTCGTGGAGCGAAAAGGTGGCCGGCTTCGACGCCGGGGCGGACGACTATCTGACCAAGCCGTTTCACACCGAGGAACTTCTCGCCCGGTTGCGCGCGCTCGTGCGGCGTTCCGCCGGCCACGCCTCGCCCAGCTTGAGTTGCGGGGCGCTGCGGTTGGATCCGCGGGCGGCGCGCGCCTCGGTCGCCGGCGAGCCGTTGCGGCTCACCTCCCTCGAATACCGCCTGCTCCACTATCTGATCATGCATCAGGGCCGGGTGATCAGCCGGACGGAACTCGTCGAGCATCTCTACGATCAGGACTTCGACCGCGACTCCAACACCATCGAGGTCTTCGTCGGTCGCCTGCGCAAGAAGATAGGGGCCGAGCGGGTTGAGACCGCTCGCGGCCTCGGCTACCGCCTCGTGCGTCCTGAAGGGGAGGCCGACGGGACGTGAACTTGCTGTCGCGACACGCCCGCGGCGCCCTTGTCCGCCCCTCGCTCGTCCGCCGGCTCGTGCTGCTCGCGGCGGCGTGGAGCCTGACGGTGCTGTTGGTGGCGGGTCTGTCGCTCTCGGCCTTCTTCAACCACGCCGCCACGGCCCGATTCGACGACGAGCTTTCAGACACCGTCGACGGGCTGATCGCGGGGGCGACGGTGGACGCCGGCGGGATTGCCGCACCGCAGGTCGCCGACCAGCGCGCTCTGCGCGCCTACAGCGGCGACTATTGGGAGATCGCCGCGATCGCCCCCGGCGGCGGCCTCAAGTCGCTGATCCGCTCCCGATCCCTGTGGGATCGCGCCCTGGCGCCCCCGACCGGGGGTTTGGACGTTCTCGCCCGCGCGCCCGGAGCGATCCAGTTCTGGAACGTCGCCGGACCCCTGAAGCAATCGCTGCGGCTGGCCGCGCTCGAGGGCCGATTGAGCGGTGTTCGGGGTCCGGTGGTGTTCATGGCCGCCGAGGACCGCTCCCCCGTAGACCGCGACGTCCGCACCTTCGCCACCACGACCGCGGTGGCCCTCATTCTTCTGGGGGTCGGGCTGATCGCGGCGGTGATCCTGCAGGTCCGCTTTGGTCTGCAACCTCTTTTCGCCCTGCGTCGTGAGGTGGCGCTCGTGCGCACCGGCCAGTCGGAGCGGGTCGTCGGAACCTATCCGGTGGAGCTCGAGCCGCTCGCCGGCGAGCTGAACGCTCTGATGGCGCACAACCAGGAGGTGCTCGAGCGCCAGCGGACCCACGTCGGAAACCTGGCTCACGCACTCAAGACGCCCTTGTCGGTGATCGCCACCGAAGCCATGCAACAACCCGGCTCCCTTGCCGAGGTGGTGTCGCATCAGGCCACGCTGATGGGCGACCAGATCGACCACCATCTTCGCCGCGCCCGCGCCGCCGCCCGCGCCCAGGGATCGGGCGAGCGCACCGCCGTGGCGGACGTTCTGGACGAACTTGGTCGGACCCTCGAGAAAATATTCCACGGGAAGGCGGCGCTGGACTGGCGGTGCGATCCCGACCTCCAGTTCGTTGGCGAGCGGCAGGATCTGCTCGAGATCGCCGGCAATGTGATGGAGAACGCCTGCAAATGGTGCGCCACGCGCGTCCGGATCACCGGCGAGGGCCGCACGGGACGCGAGTTCACCCTCACCATCGAGGACGACGGCCCCGGCCTGGCCGCGGAACAACGCGAGGAGGTTCTGCGCCGCGGCGCCCGGCTGGACGAGAGCGCCCCCGGCTCGGGTCTCGGCCTTTCGATCGTCGACGAGCTGGTTCGCGCCTACGGCGGATCGATGGGATTGTCGCGATCGGAACTCGGCGGTCTTAGAGTGGTTGTCGCACTCCCGCGCGCGGAACCGGTCCAAAGCGGCTCGCGGCTCGCGCGCGAGCGGGTTTTTCGCTAATTGCCGATCATGTTTCTGTTCTGGATCACGGCGGCGCTGCTCGGCGCGGGTGCGGCGAGCCTGATCGTCTGGCGAGCGGCGTGGGCGTCGAAGAGCGCGACGGAGGCCGATCCGGCCATCGAGGTCTATCGCCGCGCCCTGACCGAGATCGACGATCTCGCCGATCGCGGGATGATCGTCGCGGACGAGCGGCGCACGGCTCGGGCGGAAACCGGACGCCGCCTCCTCGCGGAGGCGGAGCGGCCGGCGTCGCCGGTCGACGCCCGCCTCGGCCCGT
>JBDTKQ010000278.1:0-6235 GCA_039935235.1 Caulobacteraceae bacterium | reverse complement strand
TCGAAAACGCATTCTGCCGGCTCAAGGACTTCCGCCGCGTAGCAACCCGCTACGACAAGCTCGCCGCCAACTCCCTCTCCGCCGTCGCCCTCGCCTGCATCCTCTGTTATTGGTTGTGAACGAGTCCAGAGCCTAGCTAGGGTCCCGGCGTCGTAACGACCTTCAGCCAGGCGACCACGTCGGCGCGATCCTTGGGATCCTGCATGCCGATATAGGTCATCTTGGTGGCCGGCACGATCTTCCGGGGGTTGGTGATCCACCGGTCGATTTTGTCCGCGTCCCAGACAATGCCGGTCGCTTTCAGGCCCTCGGAATAGGCGAACCCGGGCGCCGAGCCGGCCTTTCGCCCGAACACGCCCCAAAGATTGGGGCCGGTCATGTTCGCTCCGCCTTGCACCGCGGTGTGGCAGGACTTGCACAGGGCGAACTTCGCCGCGCCATTGTCGAGATCGGCCCCGCGGTAGGCGGCGGGGAGGGCGGCGAGCGCCGCCTTTATCCGTGCGTCCGTGAAGGGCGCGGGCGCCGGTTCGGGCGCCGCCGCGGAATCCGTCGTCGCCGGGGCCTCGGGGCGGCTCGACGGTTTGCCGCACCCGGCAAGGACCACGGCGACGATGGCGAGGGCGGGGGCGGGGCGCAGGCGCATGATTCCAATTTCCCATCGAGGCGGCGGAACGCTTAGCGGCGCCGCTGCCGGTTACAAGGCTCAGTCCCGCGCGTCCGGTCGACCACGCCGGGATTTCACGTCGCCACGCCGCGACTTGGTTTCCAGTCGACGCTCCTTGGCCGCCTTGGTCGGCCGGGTGGGCTTGCGCTTGATCGGCGGGGTGGCGGCTCTCGCGATCAGGGCGACGAGGCGCTCCACCGCGTCCGCGCGATTGCGATCCTGACTGCGGTGGCGGGCGGCGGTGATCACGATAACACCGTCGAGAGTCAGGCGCGAACCGGCCAGTTTCTGCAATCGCACGCTCACCTCGTTGGGCAAGGACGGCGAGGCGCGGGCGTCGAAGCGCAACTGGGCGGCGGTGGAAACCTTGTTGACGTTCTGTCCGCCTGGACCCGAGGCGCGGATGAAGGTGAAGCGAAGCTCGTTGTCGTCCAGGGCGATCGCGGGCGTGATCTCGATCATCGCCGTAACCTTGTCTCACGGACGATCGCCTGGTCGAGAGCCTGAAGAAACCGCGACCGGTCGGCGCGCTCGAACGGACGCGGGCCACCGGTGATCGCGCCGGTGGAGCGGATCTGCTCCATGATCGCCCGCTGAGCCACCGCCGAGCCGATCGAGTCGACGGTGAAGGGCCTGCCGTTGGGCGCCAAGGCCGCCGCCCCGGCGCTCAAGGCCCGCTCGGCGAGGGGAATGTCGCCGGTGACGACGATGTCTCCCGGCGCCGCACGGCCGGCGATCCAGTCGTCGGCGGCGTCCGGCCCGGCGGCGACGACCACCCGCTCGATCAATGGATGGGCGGGAACCATGAGGTATGCGTTGGCCACGACCCAGCATTTCAAACCATAGCGAGCGGCGACCTTGTAGGCCTCGTCCTTCACCGGGCAGGCATCCGCGTCGATGAAGATCGCCATCGCCTTTTGCCGGTGAGGGGGATTTGGATTTGGTTCGCCGGTCATCCTGTGATCCGATAGCAGACGGCGCCAAGCTTTATGGGAGACCACCGCCGTGAACCAATCGGAATTCCTTCGGCACGACGCGGTCGGTCTCGCCGCGTTGATCGCCAAACGCGCGGTGAGCGCCGCCGAGGTGCTCGAGGCCGCCATCGCGCGGACCGATGAAACCAATCCGCCGCTCAACGCGGTCACCTGTCGGCTGGACGACGAGGCGCGCGCCGCGGTGCGGGACGAGGCCCCCCCAGGACCTCTGGGCGGGGTTCCCTTCCTGATCAAGGATCTCGGGGCCCAGGTTCGCGGTACGCCGACCACGGCCGGCTCGCGGCTCCTCACCGGCACGCCGGCGGTGGCCGACAGCGCCATCGTCGCGGCCTACCGGCGCGGTGGGCTGGTGATCTTCGGCAAGACCAATACACCCGAATTCGGACTCGAGCCGGTGACCGAGCCGGAGGCATTCGGGCCGACGCGCAATCCGTGGGATCCGAGCCGCACCGCCGGCGGCTCCTCCGGCGGATCGAGCGCGGCGGTGGCCGCCGGCATGGCGCCGGCCGCTCACGCCAGCGACGGCGGGGGCTCGATTCGCATGCCGGCGTCGTGCTGCGGCCTTTTCGGCCTGAAGCCGTCGCGCGGGCGGGTCTCCTACGCCCCCGCGGACGAGGGATGGGGCGGGTTTTCCTGCCAACACGCGGTCACCCGCTCGGTTCGCGACAGCGCGGTTCTGCTGGATATCGTCGCTGGTCCCGTTCCAGGCGATCCCTATTGGCTGGCGGCCCCGGAGCGGCCGTTCGCCGAAGCGGCCGGGCGCGATCCGAAACCGCTGCGCATCGCCGTCTTCGACGGCGCCCTCGCCTCAGCCACCATCGATCCCGAATGCGCCGAGGCCGTGCGCGAGGCTGCCCGGCTGTGCGAGGCCCTCGGTCATAGGGTGGTGGAAGCCCGCTTGCCCGGCGACATGGCCGCGGTCTCCGCCGCCGCCGGCGTGGTGGTCGCGGCCAGCGTCGCCGCCACGCTCGACGCGGAAGGCGCCCGGCGTGGCCGGTCGGTGGCCGAAGGCGAAGTCGAGGCGCTGACCTGGGGTCTCTACCGACGCGGCAAGGAGATCGCCGCGTCCGAATATATCGCGGCCATGCAGGCGGCCCACGCCTTCGGCCGCACGGTGGCCGCCTTCTTCGAAACCCACGACATCCTTCTGCTCGCGACGATGGGAAGCCCGCCCATTCCCATCGGGGCCTTGCGCGGCTTGCCCCCGGACATGCGCGGCTATACCGACCGTTTGTTCGCCTTCATGCCCAACACACAGGCGTTCAATGTCACCGGCCAGCCGGCGATGAGCGTGCCCCTGGCGTGGAGCGCCTCGGGTCTGCCGCTGGGGGTGCAGTTCGTCGGCCGGGCGGGGGAGGACGCCACCCTCCTCGCCCTCGCGGGACAACTGGAGCGGGCGAAGCCCTGGTACGACCGGCGGCCGGCGGGTTTCTAGGCGTCGACGATCCCGTACAAAGACGCCATGGACAGAAACGCAGCGGAGGCGCTCGCCAGAGACGAGCACCGGCCAGCCACGAGGTCGGCACTGGCGAGCGGCGTGGCCGCCCGGCTCGTCTCCGGCTTCGACTCTCGCGAGGACTTCAGCGATCCGTTTCGCCATTGGATCGTACGCCGCGTCTTCCCAGGCGACATCCTGGAATCGCTCCGTCGCCTGCCGACGGCCCCGGCGCCGGTCGACGGCCCTTCCGGAAAGCGTGAGCTGCGCAACGAGACCCGCCGCTACTTCGACGTGGCGACCAATGCTCGAATTGCCGCGTGCGGCGCGGTGGCCGACGCCTTTCAATCGGCGCGGGTCGTCGCCGCCATCGAGGGGGGGACGGCGGCCGATCTGTCGGGGACCTGTGTTCGTATCGAATATGCCCAGGATACCAATGGTTTCTGGCTGGAACCTCACACCGATCTGGGTGTCAAGCGATTGACCATGCAGATCTATATGAGCGCCGGCGCCGAGCAGGGCGACCTCGGAACGGATCTCTATAGTCGCCCCGGTTCCCGAACCAGGCGCATCGCTTTCGAGGACAACAGCGCCCTGATCTTCGTTCCGGGGCCTGACACGTGGCACGGCCTCGAGCGGCGGCCGATTGTCGGGGTGCGCCGCTCCATTATCGTGAACTATGTCACCGGTGACTGGCTCGCGCGCGAGCAACTGGCCTGTCCCGCGAGCCCTGTCCGGGCCTGAACCATTCGAACCACGGCGGCGGCGGCGAGGCCCGTGACGTCGACCCTGCCCCTCGTCGGGGGGGGATCGGCGAATCGGCTCACCAGACCGCTGGCGACGAGGCCGTCCAGAAATCGGTCGTGGCGCCCGAACCCGAGATCGAACACCTGAACGGGGGCCGCGGTGGCGAGGGCTTCGGAGATCATCGAGACGCTGTCGCTGGTGACAACCAGCCGGTCGGCGAGGGCGAGGATGCCCAGATAGGGATTTTGACCGGCTCCATCCCACACAAAGACCGCGGGATCGCCGGCGAAGGCCGCCAGCAATCGCGCTCGAACCGCCGCCGGGGTGCGGCGGGAAGGGGTGATCGCCAGACTCCCGCCGCCCCGCCGAACGGCGCGAAGGACTTCGACGAGGGTTTCGGCGTGCCGGTCGGTGAAGCGCCGTGACCCGGTCGAGCCGCCGATGGCGACACCAACGAGAGGGCGACCGAGACCCCCGAGACGCGGCCGCCACATCTCGGCGGCGCGGGCGAGGGCATCCGGGGTGACTTCATGGAGGGCGGTTTCGACCTTGAGGACACGTGGCCCGGCGGCAATCTTGTCGTGGGCCATGGCGACGATCAGGTCGAAGGCCGCTTCGGAGCCTCGCGGGTCCTGGATGTAGACCGTGAGGCAGCGGCCCGCCGCGGCTCGCCGGATCCATCGCGCCGGCGCGATCGAGCGGCGCCCGCAGGCGACCAGAACGTCGGGCCACGGCGGCCCGAAGCCCGGTCCGAGGTTCCCGGCGAGCCACCCCCGCGCGCCGCGCCCGCGCCACGTCTTTTCGATCACCCGATCCGACAACGCCATGGCGAGACCGCGGGCCTGGGAGCGCATCCCGGCCTCCCCGGTGGTCATCGCCCAGACGAGAAGCGGGGTGTGCGGTCCGCTCAACGGTGGGCGCTCGTGGCGGCGTTGGACATGTTCGCTCCGTCCCTATAGTCGGCGGGGGGCGCCGCGCGGGAGAGTCCGGATATGGCGAAAGCGAACCTCGTCCACCGCGGCGCGGGATACCATATCCTCCGTCCCAAAGCGCGCCCCTGACCGCCGATGAGCAGAGGGCGACGGGGTCGATTGTGGCTGGCGATGAGCGTTGCGTCCCTCGCGGTTCTGGCGGTGGGCATCGCCCTGGTCTGGCGAAACGACATCCTTCGCGCCCTTCTCGATCCCCAAGTGCCGTTCGACGTCCACGCTCCGCCGCCGCCGCCCGACTACCGCCGCGCCTCCGCGTGGGCCCTTCTCCCGGGACCGGCGGGTCCGAACGACCTTCCGGTGGACGTGTTCTTCATCCACCCCACCACGTTCAACGGTGGCAAGGAGTGGAACGGCCCCATCGACGATCGCCGGTCGGCCCGACTGCTCGCCCGGGTCATGCTGCCCAACTACGCCGCCCCTTTCGCCAGGGTCGGGCGGGTGTTCGCGCCCCGCTATCGCCAGGCGAGCCTCTATACCTCCTTCACCCTTTTCGACGACGCCCTCGAGGCGCGCGCCTTCGCCTGGCGGGACATCGACGCCGCCTTCGCCGAGTTTCGCGATCATCTGAACAACGGCCGCCCCTTCATCCTCGTCGGAGTGGAACAGGGCGGCTTGCTCGCCATGCGACTGCTCGATCGGGAGATCGCCGCGGATCCGACGCTCAAGGGAAAGCTGGTGGCGGCCTATGCCATCGAAACGGTGGTTCCCGCGGACGAACATGGACCGGGGGCGGCGATTCCCGCTTGCTACAGCCGCGCCCAGGCGGGGTGCCTGGTGGCGTGGGTGTCGGTGCGGCGTCCCGACTTCATGCGCGCGATCCGGATCCTCGATCGCGCCACGGTGTGGGACGGGGCCGGGCGGCTGATCGGACTGCAGGGGCGAGAGGCGCTTTGCGTCAACCCTCTCCTCGGTCGGGCGGACGACGCGGATGCTCCGGCGCGCCTCGGTCTTGGGGCGGCCAACGCCACCGGTCTGGAATGGGGCGCCCGGCCGGGGTTTCTGGCGCGTCAGGTCGAGGCGAGATGCGAGGGCGGCGTTTTGCGCGTCAGCCGGGGGCGCTCCTCGTCTCTGCGCCCCCGCGGAGACTGGACGGATCGACTGAAGGTCCCTGGTTACAACGTCTTCTGGGCGGATCTCGAGGCGGACGCCATGCGCCGCGCGACCGCTTGGGACGCCTCAGCCGCCCGTTCCGAGCGGTGAACCCGGCCGCCAGTCGAACAGTTCCTGAAGCACGCGCAACGCCTCGCCTCGGGGGGAGGCGAGGGCGGGGTCCCGGGCCAGGATCAGCCGGGCGTCATCGGCGGCGGCGGCGATCAGGTCGCCATGGGCGACCGGATCGGCCAGACGATAGAGGGGAAACCCGCTCTGCCGCAGGCCCAGAGGGTCGCCGCCGCCGCGCAGC
>JBDTKQ010000277.1:0-4583 GCA_039935235.1 Caulobacteraceae bacterium | reverse complement strand
CAATACGCGCCGCCCTTGGCGAGTATGAGACTCCGGCGCCTGTTCTTATCCAGGCGCTTCTTGAACACACCTCCACCGAGGTCGTCGGCTTGACCTTTCCTCACTTCCGCGATGGCTTTGCAAAGCGCCGCGTCGTCGATCAGCGCCTTGCGCGCCGATTTGGCGAACCACGCGGTCTTGAAGGTCCGCGCGGTTTCTCCAACATCGCTCATGGCGTTATGTAGCACTCAGTGCTATTTAACACAAGAGGCCACGGGCATGTCTCGAAGGCAGTCGCGCTCCATCTCCCGCCTTGCGGCCGGGGCTATCGGGGAAGACGGTCAAGGTTCATGTGACCGACCTGTTCCGGTCCCTGAACGGGGTCAACCGCACCCACGCGGCCATGGTCGCCCGGGAGCCGGCCCTCGTCTGACCGCCGGGGCCGCGACCGGTCGATCAGATTGCCGATCGCCGCGCGGAGTTTCGCCGGAGAGAGCGGCTTGTGCAGGAGCGCCAGTCCGCTCGCCTTCGCCTCGAGCAGCCGTTCGGGAGCGGTGTCTCCGGTCATCAGCATGGCGGGGATGGTCGCGCCGCAGGTCGCGCGCAGCCGCTCGATGACGGCGATACCGTTCTCCTCGCCCGGCAGGCGCAGGTCGCAGACGATCAGGTCCGGCGTCGCTCCGGCGGCGGAGAGGGCGGCCGCCATCTCCGCTCCCGAGCCGGCGGCGACCACCTCATGGCCCCAGCCGGTCAACAGCGCGCGCATGGCCGCGACGATCGCCGGTTCGTCGTCGATCACCGCGATGAGACCGCGCGCCGCCACGCCTTCGAGGGGCGCCTCGCGTCGCGTGGCGAGGGCCGCGCCCGCCCGGGGGAAGTCGATGCTGAAACACGAGCCGCGCCCGGGCCAGGACCGCACGGCCACGGGACACGCCAAAAGATCCGCCAGCCGCCTGACGATGGCGAGGCCGAGCCCCAGACCCCCGGCCCTGTCGCGCTGGGGGTTTTCCAGCTGGAAATACTCCTCGAACACCCGCTCCCGCTGGTCGGCGGGAATGCCAGGTCCGGTGTCCCACACCTCCACTCTGGCGGTAGCCCGTCCGCGGCAGGCGACCAGGACGCGCCCCGCCCGGGTGTGACGCACCGCGTTGCCCACCAGATTGCGCACGATGCGCTCGGCGAGCACCGGATCGGTGTGGGCCATCGCCCGCGCCGGGCGGCATGTCAGGACAACGCCCTTGGCGTCCGCCTCGTGGGCGTATTCCCCGCACAGACGCTCGAGCATCGCCTGAAGATCGAATGTCACCGGGTGGACCTCGACCACGCCCGCGTCGAGGCGGGATATGTCGAGCAGGGCGCCGAACATGGCGTCCATGGCCGCGACCGAGGCTTCCATCCGCGCGGCGATGTCGGCGGCCGCGATCGGGAGCGAACATTCCCGCAGGGCGCCCACGAACAGGCTGAGCGCGTGGACCGGCTGGCGAAGGTCGTGGCTGGCGGCGGCGAGAAACCGCGATTTGGCGAGATTGGCTTCCTCGGCGATCTCCTTCTGGCGCCGCAAATCCTCGGCCAGGGCGTGGGTGGTGAGGCGCAGGCCCACCAGCTCCCTGAACGTCCGGTTGGCCATGAAGCCCAGGGCGCCCATGGCGAGGACGAAGACCAGCATCAGCGCGGCGCTCGACTGCCTCAAGGGCGACGCTGCCGCCGCGTTCCACACAAGGTAGGGGACCGTCGTGGGGAAGAACAAAACGCAGAACGCCGGCAGATAGAAGCTGAACGCGGCGATCGCGCCGGAGGCGATGGCGAAACAGACGACCAGGACCAGCATCTCGATGTCGAAACGACCGAACCCGACGAGGAATATGGTGGCCCAGCCCCAGCCGAGGCCTTCGGCCAGACTGACGGCGGTAAAGAGGGCGCCCCACCGGCGCCACCGCGCATCCGCGTCGGTCGCCCGCAGCCACGCTTGCCTCAGAAGCAGATGGGCCCCGGCGCAGGCGGCGACGTAGCCGGCCCACGCGGCGCCGCGGATCAGGGAGAGAACGCCCAGATGGATGAGGCTCGCCGCCAGCACGATCGCTCCGGCCGCGGCGCCAAGGACGCCAAGGGTGACGTTGTTGAACAGGGCGGCCACCTGTTCAGGCGCCAGCCGCCCGTCGATCGGCGCGCGCGGTCGCCGCGGGGCGCGCGGGCCGGCCGAAAAATCGTGGTCCCTGTCCCAGATCATGCCCGACGTCCTCCGGCGATGAACCAGATCGCCGCTTCTCCCATGGATCGCACCGCGCGGCACGGTCCTAGGACTTTTGGCCAGGTTGAACCGGCCGGACGTGCGGCCCAGTATCGGATCGACGCTCAACGCCGTGGGAACCCTCATGAAAACGCTCGGACGCTCACTCATTCTCGCCGGCACGCTCCTCGGCGCGCCGATCGCGGCCAACGCCCAGGC
Source organism: Caulobacteraceae bacterium (assembly GCA_039935235.1). Taxonomy (GTDB): domain Bacteria; phylum Pseudomonadota; class Alphaproteobacteria; order Caulobacterales; family Caulobacteraceae; genus Acaudatibacter. The sequence continues at coordinate 2,158 of JBDTKQ010000277.1, read as the reverse complement.
CGTCGGCGCGGACGTCGGCAAGAATCTCGAATATCAACAGACCGGCCCCACGACCGTCATCCCGTACAACGGCGGGACCAACGCCTTCATCTTTGCCCGGAGCTTCTTCGCCAACCCCGGGGATTTCGACGGCGGATCGATGAGCTTCCCGGGGCCGGCCTCGCCGCAGGCGTACAACGGCTCCGAATCGGGCGGCGGCTTCAACGACGTCGGCTATTTCTCTCCCTACATGACCCAGGCGGCCCTCGATACGGCGTTCCCGACGGGAATCACCTATGCCCTGACCGCGACCAACAGCGTGAGCCACGCCAGCCAGACGATCAACGTCCCCTACCTCGCCGACTACTACACCGCCGACATCCCGGCTCTGACGGCGGCGAGCTTCACCGCCCTCCAGGGGGCCAATCCGAACGCCGGATTGACGCTCTCGTTCAACAGCTTCACGCCCGCGGCCAATGCCGGCTTCGGCCAGGGGTTCTTCTCCATCTACGACTACACCACCGGCATGGGCGTCTTCGCCGCCAGCGGCTTTTCGCCGTCGACGACCAGCGTCTCCTTCGGCCCGCACACCCTGACCGCCGGCGACAGCTACACCTATGAGCTGATCTTCGACGACGGGGTGACCGGCATCGATCCGGCGAGCGGCCTGGCCTATACCGCCCGCTCCGATCAGCGCACCTTCGGCCTGTTCAGCGCCGGGCCGGCCGGCGTGCCGGAGCCGGCCGCGTGGGCGCTGATGCTGGCGGGCTTCGGTCTGGCGGGCGCCGGCCTGCGGCGCTCGCGTCGGCCGAGGGACCCCGCCGTGGCGCCGGTGTCGCCCTTGGTTTGAGCGGGATCGGTTCGCGGCCGAGGCCGCGGCCCATTCCCGGCAACGCCCTTGAATCCTTTTCGGCGCGGGTGCGTTCTTGGGCGATGCGAGACACCGATTCGCCGCCCGCCCGCCGCTTCGCCGCCTGGTGCGGCAATGCCGAGAGCCACCGTTCCGACTTCGTCACCGAGGCGGCCAGCTTCGAGGACGCCGCCCTGCTCTTCGCCGGCCGCTGGCTTGGCGACGGGGCGCAATGCCGGATCGTGGTGATCGACCAGGAGACCGGCGAGCGCCATTGCTTCACCCTCGATCTGGACGAAGCCGCCCCCGTGGCGTGCGACGCGGCCTGAACGAATCGGCGCCGCCGGCGTTTCATCGGCTTGCGCGCGCTGGCGCGGCACGACGAGGCGGACCTCAATGGCGCTTGGCCGACCTACATGGCGGGGACATCTGCGGCTGTCGCTCGTCACCTGCCCGGTGGCGCTCTACACCGCGACATCGTCGGGCGGCGACATCCATTTCAATCTGATCAATCCCAAGACCAACAATCGCATCCGCATGATCACCACCGATCCGGATACCGGGCCGGTCGAGCGCGGCGATCTGGTCAAGGGCTATGAGGTGGAAAAGGGCCGCTATGTCCTGCTCACGGACGAGCAGATCAGGTCGGTGCGGCTGGAGAGCACCAAGACCATCGACATCGAGCGCTTCGTGCCCGCCGACAAGATCGACCGGCTCTATTGGAACGATCCCTATTTCCTCGTTCCCGACGGCAAGCTCGCCGGGGAATCGTTCGCCGTGATCCGCGAGGCGATGAAAGAGTCGGGCCAGATCGCCCTTGGCCGGGTGGTCATGTCCACCCGCGAGCGTCAGGTCGCCCTGGAACCGCGCGACCGCGGCATCGTCGCCTGGACCCTGCGCAGCCAGGACGAGGTGCGCGACCCGGCCGACGCCTTCGCCTCGATACCCGAGGTCAAGGTCGACAAGGCCATGGTGGCGATCGCCAACAAGATCATCGAGCAGCAGGAAGGCCCCTTCGATCCAACGATGTTCACCGACCGCTACGAGGACGCGTTGAAGGCGATGATCGCCGCCAGGGAGAAGGGTAACAAGCCGGTCACCGTCGAGGAGCCGGACGACACCAATGTCGTCGACCTGATGGCGGCCCTCCGCGCCAGCCTGGCCGGAGGCGGCGGGAAAGTCCCTCAAAAAAAATCGATCGAGGCGCCGGACAAGCCGCGGTCGCGCCGGCGGGCGGCGACGTAGGAGGCTGGTGAAAACCCGGTTCGGGATGCCCGGAGCGACGCAAGGGCGGTGGCCCACTGGCGGGGGGATCGTCACCGGATAGTT
>JBDTKQ010000276.1:0-10919 GCA_039935235.1 Caulobacteraceae bacterium | reverse complement strand
GGCGACGAATCGGTTAAGCCGCGGCTCGGCCATCACCGTGCCCGAGACGATGTCGCGACGCTCGCGAGCGGCCTGGGCTAGGGTGGCCGGCGGGGCCGCGAGATCAGCTATCGCGCGCCTCCGTCCGTTCGCCGAACACCTGACTGACTTCATCGAGCGGCTCGTCTTCGGCCGCCTCCTCGGGTTCCGGTTCCGGTTCGATCCAGCCGGCCGCGACGCGGGCGCGCATAATCAGTCCCTCGGCGTCCTGCGGCGTCATGGCGAAGGCGTCGAGGATGCCCGGCTCGCGCACCTTTTCACCGTTTCTCGGCTCGTACCAGCCGCGGAGATCGTCGGGGACCAGCCCGGCGAGGTCCTCCAGCGTCTTGACCTCGCCCTCACCGAGGGCGACGGCAATGGGCAGGGTCACGCCCTCGACCTCGAGCACGGCGTCCTCGACCCCCAGCTCGCGGCGGCGGGCGTCGTATTCCGCCGCTTCCTTGTCGAGGAAATCGCGGGCGCGGGCCTGAATTTCCTCGGCCGTGTCCTCGTCGAAGCCCTCGATGGCGGCGATCTCCTCGGCCTCGACATAGGCGACGTCCTCCACCGTCGCGAAGCCTTCGGTCACCAGGAGCTGGGCGATGACCTCGTCGACATCGAGCGACTCCTGGAAAAGCACCGTGCGTTCGGAGAACTCCCGCTGCCGGCGCTCGCTTTCCTGGCTTTCGGTCATGATGTCGATCTGCCAGCCGGTGAGCTGGCTGGCGAGGCGGACATTCTGGCCGCGCCGGCCGATGGCCAAAGAGAGCTGCTCGTCGGGCACCACCACCTCGACCCTCTCGTCTTCCTCGTCCATCACCACCTTGGTCACTTCCGCCGGCGCGAGGGCGTTGACAAGGAAGGTCGCCTCGTCGGCGTTCCACTGGATGATGTCGATCTTCTCCCCCTGAAGCTCGGCGACCACCGCCTGCACGCGCGAGCCGCGCATGCCCACGCATGCACCCACCGGATCGATGGAGCTGTCGTTGGAGACCACCGCCATCTTCGCCCGGCTCCCCGGATCGCGGGCCACCGCGCGGATCTCGATCACCCCGTCATAGACCTCCGGCACTTCCTGGGCGAAGAGCTTGGCCATGAAGCCGCCGTGGGCGCGCGAGAGCATGATCTGCGGCCCCTTGGTCTCCCGGCGGACATCGTAGATATAGGCCCGCACCCGGTCGCCGACCTGGAAACTTTCCCTCGGGATCGACTGGTCGCGGCGCATGATTCCCTCGCCTCGGCCCAGATCGACGATCACATTGCCGTATTCGACCCGCTTGGCCACCCCGTTGACGATCTCGCCGACCCGGTCCTTGAACTCCTCGAACTGCCGCTCGCGCTCGGCTTCGCGGACTTTTCCGGTGACCACCTGGCGGGCCATCTGGGTCTGCACCCGGCCGAACTCGAAGGGCGGGAGGATCTCCACATATTGTTTGCCGAGCACCGCGTCCTTGTCCTCGGCGAGAGCTTCCGACAGGCGCTTCTGGGCATATTCGTTGACCTCCTCGCCTTCCTCGAGCACCGGCTCGTCGGGGATGACGGTGACCACCCGGGTAATCGTCGTCTCGCCGGTCTTGGTGTCGATGTGGACGCGGATGTCGTGCTCGGCCCCGTAGCGGGTGCGCGCCGCCTTCTGGATCGCCTCCTCGATCGCCTCGATGACGATTTCCTTCTCGATCGATTTCTCGCGAGCGACCGCGTCGGCGATCTGCAGAAGTTCGAGGCGGTTGGCGGAAATGCCGGTGACGGTCATGGATGGCTATCCTCTTGGTCGGTGTCGTGTGTGCCTTGATGTTCCGCGGGCTCCTCCGCGGCGAGCCGGGCGGCGCGCGCGTCGGCCCCGCGTTTCATCAGCGCCTCGTCGATGACCAGCTTGGCCTCGACGATCCAGGCGAAGGGGAGCAGGGCGGTCTCGCCCTCGCCCTCCAGGTCGATTCCGACGTTCCCGCCGTCGACGCCGGCCAAGGCCCCCTTGAACCGCTTGCGGCCCTCCGCGAGGCGGTCGAGCTCGATCCGCGCCTCGAACCCCTCATAGGCGGCGAAATCCTCCAGCCGGGTGAGCGGCCGGTCGATGCCTGGGCTGGAGACCTCCAGCAGGTATTCGCCGCTCACCGGATCGGCCGCGTCCATAACCGGAGACAGGACCCGCGCAAGGGCCGCGCAGTCCTCCACCAGCATGGTCCCGTCGGGGCGCTCGGCCATGATCTGCAGGCGCCGCGCCCGGTCGCCGCCCATCAGCCGCAGGCGTACGATGGCATAGCCCGCGGCCTTGGCGACCGGATCGAGCAGCTCCAGCAAACCTGTATCCTCGGCGGTCTTGCCGCGCACGGCGGGACATCCTTATCGGGCAAAAGAAAGAGCGGTCGGCCTTTTCAGGGGCCGCCGCTCGAAAACGCCATCCAGCGCTAACGGACGATAGTGGCGTCCCTATAGGCCGGGCCACGGCGCCTGTCAGCCCCTCTTTTCGCGCGATTGGCCGCCGGAGTATCCGGCGCGCGGCGGGCCTTCTCCGGGAAGTGGATCCATGCGGGAGACGAGATTGTCCTTCCGGCGGTTCCCGTTCGGGAGCTTGAGCCAAATCGTCGTTTCGGCGTGAATCACCATTTCAACCGTTTATGGGTTCAGAACCTGGAGTGGGAACGAAAGACGAGGATGGGAATGTTCGTCGAACAGATACTGGACAGCGCGCGCGAACGCCTGGTCGTCATCGACGCCGGAGCCACGGTGCGCCAGGCGGCCGAACTTATGTCCAGGCCCCATGTCGCGCTGATCGTCGTGCGGGGTCCCCAGGGGGGCATGGTCGGCGTCGTGACCAAGACCGACCTCGTCGCTCAAATGGGCCGCTGTGGCGGCGCCGCCTGCATGGCGCGGGTGGACACCATCATGACCCGCGATGTCATCTCCTGTCGGGGTAACGATCGGCTGCTCGATGTATGGTCGGTAATTGAAAGGCGTGGCCTGCTGCGAATGCCCGTCCTCGATTCTGAAGGAATGCCCATCGGGATTCTCTATGCGCGCGACGCCCTGCCGAATCTTCTGACCGAGGCGGAAGACGAGGAAAAAATGCTCCGCGATTACGTCATGAACGTAGGCTACCAATAAGGTGGGAGCCTTGGCGAAGGAAACTGCTCATGTCCGACGATAAGCCCGACCCCGCCAATGACCGCCCGACGCTGCTCAAGCGCTCGCTGGTCGGGTGGGCTAACGAAGGCGCGGGCGCGACGACCGGACCACCGGCGGCGTCCGCATCCGCCGAAGGCGAAGCCCCCATGCCGGAAAATGGCCCGGCCGAACTGGCGTCCGTGCATGTCCGGGTTATCGCGCTCGAGAACCTGTTGATTTCCCTGCTTGCCACTGCGTCCGATCGACAGCTCGATCTGGCGCGCGAAATGGCGGCCTACATCGCCCCTCGCCCGGGCTTCACGCATCACGCGCTGACCACGCAGGCCGCGGCTCACATGGTCGATCTTGTGGAGCGCGCCTCCCGTTTTCGCCAGGAGGAACCATCCTGACCCGCGACACCAGCCATCGGCCGCGACGCCGAACGCGAGCGGATTCGGGCTGTAATATGCGAGAGGCGCCCGTAGCCTTCGCGGTCAGGCGAGCATGCGCTTAACCGTCTATACCGATTTCACCCTTCGCGTGCTGATGTATGTGGCGCTCAATCCCGATCGTCGGCCGACGATCGCTGAAATCGCCTCCAGTTATGCGATCTCCAAAAATCACGTCATGAAGGTGGTCTATCGGCTTGGCGTCGCCGGCTATATCGAAACGGTGCGTGGCCAAAACGGCGGCATGCGCCTGGCGCGGCGGCCCCAAGACATCATCCTGGGCGAAATAGTCCGCCGCACGGAGCCGGATATGGCGCTGGCGCCCTGCCTCGCCGCCCTTGGCGTCGATTGCGTGCTCACGCCGGCCTGCACGCTGCGGCGGGCATTGGAGCAGGCGCGAAGCGCCTTTCTGGCAGTGCTTGACGACTACAGCCTCGCCGATTTGGTCGAGAATCGAGAGGTGTTGCGGGAACTTCTCGTGAACGATCGGGGATCGCCCGCCGCAGTTTGAGGCTTGGACGCTCCTGGCTCCGGAGCGCGCGGCATCCCCTGCCGAGCGAGCCTGAGGCAGCTTAATTGGCCGCGGGCGCCCGCGCGCCAACGAAGGCTTGCCAGCGCCGATCCATTCGATGGGCTCTGGTCAACCTCAAAGCAATATCCTATATATTGCTTTCACTTGAATGGCTGAGAGTCCCATGAGCACATCTGTTCATCCCGCCGCTCATCGTGTCGGTCCCGGCGTCGCCGTGGACGTTACCGAACCGATGATCCATGATCTGGTGCATGCCTTCTACGCCAAGGTCCGCGCCGACCCGGCGCTCGCGCCGGTCTTCAATCGCGTCATCGGCGACCGGTGGGATATTCACCTGGCCAAGATGTGCGATTTCTGGTCCTCGGTGCTGTTGATGACCGGGCGCTTCAAGGGCTCGCCAATGACGGTTCACGCGGCGATCGCCCAGATCAGGCCAACTCATTTCGCGCGCTGGCTGCACCTGTTTCACCAGACGGCGCAAGCGCGGTGTCCGCCGGCGGCGGCGGCCCTGTTCGTCGCCAAGTCCGAGATGATCGCCCAAAGCCTGCAACTGGGAATCGCCGTCAGCCGCGGCGAGCTTCCGCGGGTTCGTCCTATGGAGCCCGCAAACCCGAACGAAGGCCAAAATATCGCGGCCGGCCAATGACTCGCCTGCTCGCCGAAAACCGCGGCAAGTGCGAATACATGGACCGCTTCGAGGTCCGGATCGTCGACTGCTTCCACGCCGGCGAGAACAAGCTGACGAACTTCAGCCGCAACCGCCGTTGGCCTGATCGGGGACGGCGCGCGTGACCTTGCCTCCAGATGCGCGGCCATATCGCCGGACACCGACGTTCACCGAGGTGACCGTTCCGCCGGGGCTGCTCAAAGCGCATACGACCAAGGACGGGACGTGGGGTCTGATCCACGTGCTGGAGGGACGCTTGGCCTACCGGATCGACGATCCTCGACGACCGGTTTCCGAAACAGTGCTTACCGAAGACGGCGCTCCGGGGGTCGTGGAACCCACCATAGTGCACGTGGTCGAGCCTCTGGGGCCGGTCGCTTTCTATGTCGATTTCCACCGGCGAGAGAAGGCGGGGTAGTGGCGGGTCCGGCGGTGAGTCCCGATTGTGTAGAGCGGATCGGAACCAAGCTCCTGCCGTCCCGGGCCGGTCTTTCTGCCGGCGGGGCGTTTCTGGCCACGCCCGTGACATTTCTGGCCCTGTCGTTGACGCTTCCGATCGCGCTGAATGTCAGCGGCCATACGTTCAGAGTCTCGACATGAAGCTGCTTGAATTCCTGATGACACCGGCGAACGCGGTCTGTGACCGGCTGGGCCTGACCGACGAGCACGAGCGCGGCATGATGCGGATGTTGGTGAACATGATCATCTGCACGGGGCTCGCCGTGATCGCCGTCTTCGTGGGCTGGCAGTTCCTCGCGTGATGGGAAGGGGCTCGCTGCACGGCGTCATCCCCCTGACGAATCAGGCTCGATCACGCACCATCACAATCGGGAACGACACACCTAATCCTTTTTGCCGAACAGGCCCTTGGCGAGTCCCATCAGCCCCGAAGCCGGGCCTTCCGATTGCGCGCCCGCGCCGCCGAGCATGCCGCCCACCGAGCTCATCAAGCCCCCCAGCACGCCCTGGACGCCCTCCTCGGCGTTTTCCGCGTGGCCCTGCAACAGGGGCATGACGTGGGGAAGCATCTGCTGGACCTGCTCGGGGCTGATCCCGACCTTGCCGGCGATGGCCTCGACCATGCCGCTCGCCGCTCCGTTGTTGGTCACGTGTTCGAGGATGCCCTGGAGCGCCCCCTGGGCATTTTCGGGGCTGATCCCGGCCTTGGCCGCGATCCCCTTGAGGGCGTCGCTCGAGCCTATGCCGGCGACGATTTCATTGATGTCCATGGCGCTGGTCTCCCACTTTGACGCTTGGATCACCCTAGACTTTGGGGCCGGATCGGCAAGGGCGCCCCCGTAGCGGTCAGGCCAGCCAGATCATCATCCGCGTCGCCGCATCCGCCGCGCGCGCCACCGACCAGCGAGCCGTCACCTCGCCGGTATAGAGAAAGCCGGTCTTGCACAGCACCCGGCCAGAGGCGGGATTGTCGGCGAAATGGCCGGAGACGACGAAACGGCGCCGCCAGGCCGTGGCGGCCCACGCCATGGCCGCCGAAGCCGCCTCGGTGGCGTAGCCGAGGCCCCAGAAGGGACGGCCGAGCCAATAGCCGACCTCCACAGCCCCGGTCGCATTGGGATGGAAGCCGAGCACGCCGATCAGACCCTCGCCGGCGGCGTCGATGGCGAAGGCGACCTCGCGCGCCGGGTTCTTCTTGTCCATCCGGGCGATGAAGCCCTCGGCGTCGGCGAGGGCGAACGGGTGGGGTATCGAGGTGGTCATCCGGGCGACGTCGAAGTCGTCGGCGAGCGCCGCCATGCGCGGGGCGTCGCCGGTGCGTGTGGGCCGCAAGTTGAGGCGGGCGGTGTCGATCTTTGGCCGGCCGATGGTCTCGCCCATGATCCGTCCTCCCGGGTCAGAAAAAGAGCGGGGGGCCGTTCCGGACCTCCCGCTCGCTCGTCTGACGGTCCGGATCGCTGGTTTTGAGGCGATCCGGTGGAAAAATTCGGATCGTTTACTCGGCGGCGGCAACCGCCGGCGCGGGGATGACCGCTACATAGGTGCGGTCACCTTTCTTGGTGACATACTTCACCGCGCCGGTCTCCTTGGCGAAGAGGGTATGGTCGCGGCCGATGCCGACGTTCTCGCCGGGCCAATATTTGGTGCCGCGCTGACGGATGAGGATGTTGCCCGCGAGGACCGCCTCACCGCCGTATTTTTTGACGCCGAGGCGTTGGCCGGCCGAGTCGCGGCCGTTGCGCGAGGAGCCTCCGGATTTCTTGTGAGCCATGGTTTAAGTCTCCGAACCTATTGTCGCTCAGCCTTTTTTGGCCGGGGCGGATGCTTTCTTGGCGGCGGCCTTTTTGGCGGGAGCCTTGTCGGCCTTGGCGGCGGCTTTGACGGCCTTGGCCTCCGCCTTTCCCGCCGTCTTCACCGGAGCGTTCGTGGCAGCCTTGGGCGCCGCCTTCGTCTTGGCGGGCGCGGCTTTCTTCGCCTTGGCCTTCGCCGGCGCGGCCTTCACGACCTTCGTCTTCGGCGCGGCCTTGGCCTTCGCGGGGGCAGGCCGTTTTTCGGCCTTGGCCGCGGCTTTCGCCTCGGCCTCTTCCATGCCGCGGGCCAGATTGCGGGCCCGGGCGTTGAGAACCGCCAGAGGCGTCAGGTCGATCTCCCCGTCCCACAGCTCGCTCTTGCCCGCGCCGTCGATGCCGGTCACCCGCAGAACCGATTCGAACTGGCGGTGACCACGCGTGCGACGATAGCCCTGGCGGCGGATCTTCTTGAACACCTTGATCTTCTCGCCCTTGCGGGTCTCGATCAGGGTGGCGCTCACCGACGCTCCGGCGATCGCCGGCTCGCCGTCCAGTTTTTCCACGACAAGCAGATCGCCGGCCCGAACCCGGTACTGTTTGCCGCCGGTCTTGATCACAGCGTACATCGCCTGGCGCCTTCGAGGATAAACATGGTGGCAAAATAAGGCCGCCCGCGAGCGAACCCGCGGGCGAGGGAGGGAGGCTTATAGCGAAGGCCTCCGCCAAGTCAACGATCCGACGGCGCGCGCGTGCCAACCGACGGTTTCTAGCCTACTATTCGCGCTTGGCGCGCACCTTGACGCATTTCCGGAGGGCGGACGATGGCTGATCGGGCGAAACTCGAAGCCTTCATGGGCAAGATGGTCGGCGATATGGGGGCGACGGTGTCCGCCGCCCTGGTGGTTCTGGGAGATCGGCTCGGCCTTTACAAGGCGCTGGCGGAGGGACCGGCCACCTCCGCCGAGCTCGCCGCGAAAACCGGAACCCACGAGCGCAACGTCCGCGAATGGCTCGCCGCCCAGGCCGCCGCCGGCTATGTCGAGCACGACGCGGCCTCCGGGCGGTTTTCCCTGTCGCCGGAACAGACGATGGTCTTCGCCGACGAGAGCGGGCCGGCGTTCATGGCCGGCGGGTTCCAGCTCCTCGCCTCGATCTTCATCGACGAGCCCAAGGTCGCCGAAGCGTTCCGCACCGGCAAGGGCATGGGCTGGCACGAGCACCATCAGTGCCTCTTCGCCGGCACCGAGCGGTTCTTCCGCCCCGGCTACAACGCCAATCTGGTGTCCTCGTGGATTCCGGCCATGGACGGGGTTCCAGCCGCGCTGGAGGCGGGAACCCGGGTCGCCGACGTCGGCTGCGGCCACGGCGCATCGACGGTTTTGATGGCCCAGGCCTGGCCGAAGTCCAGCTTCACCGGTTTCGACTATCACGGCCCGTCCATCGACCGGGCGCGGGAGGCGGCCGAGGCGGCCGGTGTCGCCGACCGCGCCGATTTTCAGGTCGCAAGGGCGTCTGATTTTCCGGGAGACGGCTACGGGCTGGTGACCATCTTCGATGCCCTTCACGACATGGGCGATCCGGTGGGCGCCGCGCGCCACATTCGCGAGCGGCTGGCCCCCGAGGGGGCATGGATGCTGGTCGAACCCTTCGCCCACGACGCCCTGGTGGACAACCTCAATCCGGTGGGGCGGCTCCTGTACGGGGCGTCGACCATGATCTGCACCCCCGCCTCGATGAGCCAGGAGGTCGGCCTCGGCCTTGGCGCCCAGGCCGGCGAGGCGCGCCTGCGCAAGGTGGTGGAAGAGGCCGGCTTCACCCGCTTTCGCCGAGCGGCGGAAACTCCGTTCAACATGGTGTTCGACGTCCGCGCCTGAGGTCCCCAGCGCTTGGAGCGGGTCGCCCGCCGGGTCTAGAAGGGACCCATGACCCCCATCCCCGTGACCGTCCTCACCGGCTATCTCGGCGCCGGCAAGACCACCTTGCTAAACCGCATCCTCTCCGAGGACCACGGCCGGCGATACGCCGTGATCGTCAACGAGTTCGGCGAGATCGGTATCGACAACGATCTGGTCGTCGGCGCCGACGAGGAAGTCTTCGAGATGAACAACGGCTGCGTCTGCTGCACGGTGCGCGGCGATCTGATCCGGGTTCTTCAGGGACTGATGAAGCGGCAGGCCGGGGCGGCGCGCGGGTTCGACGCGATCGTCGTGGAGACCACCGGCCTGGCCGATCCCGGCCCGGTCGCCCAAACCTTCTTCGTCGACGAGGAGATCAAGGCCAAAACCCGGCTGGATTCGGTGACCGCCGTCGTCGACGCCCACCACGTTCTTTCCGCCCTCGACGACAGCCGCGAGGCGCGCGAGCAGATCGCCTTCGCCGACCAGATCGTGCTCAACAAGATCGATCTTGCGGACGAGGCGCGGCTTCGCCGGATCGAGGCGCGCCTTCGCCGGCTCAATCCCCTGGCGGCGATCCATCGGGCGACGCGGGCGGACGTACCGCTGGAGGCCATCGTCGGCCGGGGCGGCTTCGACCTGGAGCGGATCGTCGCCCTCGAGCCGCATTTCCTCGGTCCCGCCCACGGCGAGACGGGTCACGCCCACGACGCCGATCGCGAGGCCCACGACCATGTCCACGACGACGATATCAAGGGCGTATCCCTGCGGCTGGACCGGCCGGTGGACGGCGAGCGGGTGACGCGGTGGCTGAACGGGGTTCTCGCCGGGCAAGGTCCCGACATCCTCCGCGCCAAGGGCATCCTCGACGTCGCCGGCGAGGATCGGCGCCTGGTGTTTCAGGCAGTGCACATGATGCTCGACGGCGACTTCCAGCGGCAATGGCGCGACGGGGAGGCCCGCGACAGCCGCATGGTCTTTATCGGCCGCGGCCTGGACGAGGCCGCCCTCCGCGCCGGCTTCGAGGCCTGCGCGGCCTAGCCCGTGCCCAGGTTTTCGGCGATCAGGCCGATCTTGTAGTAGCCGTCGAGCTGAAGCTGGTTGATCACGTCCATGAACTGGCGGTAGCGCACGTGCCGGTCGGCGCGGATGAAGATGCGTTCGTTTGTCGGATTGGCGACGCCGAGGGACGCGGGGAGGTCGCTGGCCAGTTGGGCCATCGACGAGGGGCGGATCTGGCTTTTGCCGAAGGAGACGTAAATCTGGCCACTGTCCTGGATCGAGATGAACGTCGGCGGTTTGGCATCGTTGTTCTTCGGCGGCGTGGCGGGCGGAAGGTCGATGCGGATCGACACCGTCGCCAAGGGGGCCACGACCATGAAGATGATCAGGAGAACCAGCATCACGTCCACGAAGGGCGTGACGTTCATGTCGCTGTTTTGGCCCAGGTCGAACTTGCCGCCGCCGCCGCCCGATAGTTTCGCCGCCATGAAGCACTCCCTTGCGCCGGACCCGCTTTGCAAGGTCCGGTCCGTCAGCTTTTCGGGGTCACCCATCGCCCGGTTGACCGGCGATGTAAAGACCCCGGGACCGGCGAACGACGACCGCGCGCGGAGTGTCTTTTTCGGCTAGAGCGCGTCTCATGGACGTGAGTTTGGACGCCTTCGTGACCGCCGCGCTGTTCGATGGCGACAAGGCGGCGTTCGCGCTGGGCGACGGTCGGGTCGTGTGGGAAGACGGACCGCGGGTCGCCGCCCACGCCGGTCCGGTGTTGTGCGCCGCCGCTCATCCCTCGGGCGACGGGGGTGCTCACCGGCGGCGACGACGGGCGGCTGGTGCGCTCGCGGCCCGAGGGCGCGGAAGTGGTGGCCAGCATCCCCGCGCGGTGGATCGACGCGGTGGCGGCCTCGCCCGTCTCGGGACTGATCGCCTTCGCCGCCGGACGCGAACTCCACGTCCGCGACGCCGCGGCGGCGGCCTTCGAGCGCCGGTTCGCGCACGAGCGCC
>JBDTKQ010000275.1:0-8871 GCA_039935235.1 Caulobacteraceae bacterium | reverse complement strand
GGCAAGGGCGGCCACCGGGCGTCGTTCCGAGTCCGGCGCCGGAAGCCGATGGGTCTGCTCGTCGGCGACCATCTGGCAGCGGTGTTCGAGGTCGCGGAGCTTGCGGTAGGAGTCGATCATCTCCCCGGCCGCCTGTGGCTCGATGCGGCCCTCGGCGGCCAGAGCAGCGAGCGCCTCCACGGTCCGGGGCGAGCGCAGATCCGTGTGTCTGCCGCCCAAAATGAGTTGCTGCGTCTGGACGTAGAACTCGATCTCGCGAATCCCCCCACGGCCGAGCTTCAGGTCGGCGCCGGCCGCGACCAGGCCCTCGCCGCCCTTGTGGGCGTGGATCTGCCGCTTGATCGCGTGGATGTCGGCGATGGCCGCGAAGTCGAGGTTGCGCCGCCAGACAAACGGCTGGAGAGCGGCGAGAAAGGTGTCGCCGCGCGCCATGTCCCCGGCCACCACGCGCGCCTTGATGAAGGCCGCCCTTTCCCAGTTCTGGCCGACGCTTTCGTAGTAGCTGAACGCAGCCGGGACCGACACCGCCGCCGGCGTGGACGAAGGGTCCGGTCGCAAGCGAAGATCGACGCGAAAGACATAGCCCTCGCTCGTCCGCCGCTGGAGGATTGCCGCTACCCGGTCGGTGAGCCGCGTGGCGAACGGACCGGCCTCGACGCCATCGGCCAGCGGCAAGGCCGCGGGCTCATGGAAAACCGTGAGGTCGATGTCGCTGGAATAGTTGAGTTCGAAGGCGCCATGCTTGCCCATGGCGACGATGAACAGGCCGGGGAGGGGACCCGCTCCCGCCGCGCCGTCGCCCATGATGCGCCCGGCAGTCCGTGCCTCGTTCGTCGCCAGCTCCAGAGCGGCGCGGACCGCGGCGTCGGCGAAGCGGCTGAGGGCGCCGGTGACCGCATCGAGATCCCAGACGCCGCCCAGATCGGCCAGGGCGGTAACGAGATGGACCTCCTTCTTCAGCAGGCGAAGGCGGCGTTCGACGACTGCGGCGTCCGCCTCGGCGCCGCACGCCGCCGCGTCAGCGACAAGGGCCTCCATCCGTTCGTCGGGGTCCGCCGTCAACACCCGGCCGAGCATCCCCGGCGCCCGCCTGGCGAGAGCGGCGAGATACGGCGAGGCGGCGAAGACAGGGGCGAGGGCCGGCCACGCGATCTCGAGACTCGCGGTCCAACCCTCGTCGGCCGCCGTCGCCCGCAACGTCTCGCGGACCCGCGCCGCCGCCGGCGCGTCGACCACCGGCCCGCACGGCGCGATCCGGCCGGCGAGCGCGCTCATCCGCGGCTCGGAAAGACGAGCGCCACGCGAAGCCCCGGACCGCCGCCGTCGACTGCCCCCGGCCCCTCCGCCAGTTCGAGCAGCCCGCGGTGAGCCCGCGCGACGGCCGAGACCAGCGACAGCCCGAGGCCGACGCCCGGCTGGCTGCGGCTGTTTTCCAGGCGCACGAACCGCTCGACCACCCGGTCGCGCTCGGCGTCGGGTACGCCCGGACCCGTGTCGGTAACCGAAAGTTCGGTGTCGCCGCTGGAGCGCCGCCGCACGCGCAGCATCACCGCCCCGCCGGCCGGTGTGTATTTCACCGCGTTGTCGAGGATGTTGGCGAGGGCCTGGGCGACGAACTCCCGGTTTCCCCTCAGCTTCAAGGCAGGCGTGATCTCGCAGCGGAACTCCAAATCCTTGTCCTCGCACAGCGGCCCGTACAGTTCCGCCAGATCTTCCGCCAGGACGCCGGGGTCGAAAAGGGTCTGATCGGGTGCGTCGCCGGCCGCTTCGAGCCGGGCGATGGCGAGAACCGCGGCGAAGGTCCGAAGCACGCCGTCGGCATCCTCGAGCGCCTGATGAAGCGCGGCTTTGGGGTCGGCCCGGCCGGCGTCCGCCTCGATCATCGCCACCTCCAGCCGCGCGCGCAACCGGGTCAGGGGCGAGCGCAGATCGTGGGCGATGGCGTCGCCCGCGTGGCGCAAGCCGCCGATCGACCGCTCCAGCCGTTCGAGCATGTCGTTG
This sequence comes from Caulobacteraceae bacterium, assembly GCA_039935235.1. Classification (GTDB taxonomy): domain Bacteria; phylum Pseudomonadota; class Alphaproteobacteria; order Caulobacterales; family Caulobacteraceae; genus Acaudatibacter. The sequence continues at coordinate 6,870 of JBDTKQ010000275.1, read as the reverse complement.
AGCCCGGCGGCGAGCTCGTCGTATTCGTCGCCGCTGCCGCGCACCCACGCCCGGGCCCGCAGATCACCGCCGCGCACCGCCTCGGTGACGTCGGTCAGGCTGGCGATGCGGCGCCCCACTTCACGGCTGATGAGGGCGCCGCCGACCAGGCCCAGGACGATCACCAGCGCTCCGGCTCCCCACAAGGCCCGGACGATATGCATTACATAGGAGGCGGACTCACCGACGTCGTCGCCGACGAACAGCAGTTCGCCGCCGCTCATGCGTTCCTCGAGGCCGCGGGCCGGCCGCCGGACGGTGGCCCCGTCGGGATCGGTCTGGGTGACCATGAAACTCGCCCAGTCGCCGTGCCCGCGGGAGCCTCGGACGGGAGAGGCGGCGATCGACCCGGATATCGCCACGCCGTTGGGCCTCATCAGAAGATAGAGCAGCGGATGGTCGGCCGATGACCGCTCGATCACCGCCTGGTTGAGGGCCGTGATCCCCCCGGCCCGATAGACCCCCTGAAGCGAACGCATCTCCCTGACGATCCGGGCGTCGGCATGATGGGTGACCTCGCCGGCGGTGGCCAGATAGATGTAGGCGAGGAAAGCGCTGGCCGACGCCGCGAACAGGGCCAGGAACAGGAGAGTCAGGCGGAAGGTGGTGGTCCGCAACAGGCGCGGCAGGCGCATGCCGGCCACGGCCTCAGGCGTCCAGCCGGTAGCCCGCCCCGCGCACGGTCTGAAGCATTTGCCGCTCGAAGCCCTTGTCGATCTTCGATCTCAGGCGCGAGATGTGGACGTCGATGACGTTGGTCTGGGGATCGAAATGATATTCCCAGACCTTTTCCAGAAGCATGGTGCGCGTAACCGATTGACCCCCGTGACGCATGAGGAATTCGAGGAGCTGAAACTCCCGCGGCTGCAGATCGATCTCCCGGCCCGCACGCCGGACCTGACGGCCGATCAGATCCATTTCGAGGTCCCCGACCCTCAAGAGGGTCTGCACCGATCCGGTTTCCCGCCGGCGGGCGAGGGCTTCGACCCGGGCCACAAGCTCGGCCAGCGCGTAGGGTTTGACCAGATAGTCGTCCGCCCCCGCGTTCAAGCCCGCGACCCGGTCGTTGATCTCTCCCAAAGCGGACAGGAACAGGACAGGCGTCTGGTCACCGTCCCTGCGCAGGGCCTCGACCATGGCGACGCCGTTCATCCGGGGCATCATGCGGTCGACGATCAGCACATCGAACCTCGCCGCCCGCGCGGCCGCCAAGCCTGCCTCGCCGTCGCCGGCGGTGTCACAGTCGTGGGCGGCGTCGGCCAGACCCGTTGCCATGGCGCCCGCGGCGTCCGCGTCGTCCTCGACGATCAGGATTCGCATGCGCCCCCCTTTTTTTCCTCGCCGATCAGCCCTCTATCTTGATCGGCACGAACAGGGTCACGTTTCCCCGGGTCACCGCCAGAGGGATGCTCGTGCGGCCCGCTTTTTTCCATTCGCGGACCGCCGCGCTGACGTCGCCCGCGCTGGCCACCTCGCGGTCTCCGGCCCGAACGATGACATCGCCGCGGCGAAGGCCCTTGTCGCCGGCGTCCGAGGATCCCTTGACCCCTTGGACGAGAACCCCGCGGGTCGCCGCGCCGATACTGTATTGCTGACGGGTGGCCGGATCGATGGGCGTGAGCGACATGCCGAGGATTTGCGATTGCTGTGACGAGTCCCCTCCGCCGGGGACCGCGTCGCTTCCGGACTCGCCGGCCCCGCCGTTCTGCGCCAGTTGCGCTTCGGATGGGCGCAGGCCGGAGCGAATGTCCATGGTCCGCTGCTTTCCGTCCCGGAATACGTCGAGGCGCAGGTCGTCGCCCTGGTGTACCTTCGCCACCTCGCGGGTCAGGTCCGTGGCGCTGGTGACCGGGTGGCCATTGACCGCGACGACCACATCGCCCGGCTGAACGCCGGCCCGGGCCGCCGGTCCCGCGGCGACCACGCCGGCGACCACCGCGCCCTTGCGGCCCGCGAGGCCCCACGAGCTGGCCATCTCGCCGCTGAGATCCTGAATGGTCGCACCGATGTAACCGCGGGTGATCTTGTGCCCGGCCATCAAGTGCTTGGTGACGTTTTCGGCCACGTCGGCGGGGATATCGAAGCCGATCCCCACCGAACCGCCGGAGGGCGAGAAGATCGCGGTGTTCACGCCGATCACCCGACCATAGCTGTCGAAGGTCGGCCCGCCAGAATTGCCGCGATTGATCGGGGCGTCGATCTGAATGTAGTCGACGAATTTCTCACCGATGTCGCGATTGTAGGCCGAGACGATGCCGGCGGTGGCCGTGCCGCCCAGATCGTAGGGGTTGCCCACGGCAAGAACCCAATCGCCGACCCGCGGGCGCGCCTTGTTTTCGAAGTCGACGTAGGGGAAATCGTGACCCTCCACGCGCAACACGGCCAGATCGGTGCCTTCGTCGCGGCCGATGACGACCGCCTTGAGCTCGCGCCCGTCCTTGAGGACGACTTTGATGTCCTCGGCGTTGTCGATGACGTGGTTGTTGGTGACGATGAAGCCGTCGGGCGAGATGAAGAAGCCCGATCCCGACGACATCTGCTTGGGCGCTCGCGGGGCGCCTTGCTCGCCGCCCTGGAACCCGGGGGCCTGGCCGCGCGGGACGATATCGAACGGGAAGTTCTCGAACCCGGGAATCTTGCCGCGCAAGGTGCTGACGTCGACCTTGGAGGTCACCTTGATCGACACCACCGCCGGCGACACCTTTTCGAAGATATCGGCGAAGGACATGGGGGTGTTGGGCCCCGAAGCGATCACCGGGGCCGTGGACGCCTTGATGAGTTGGCCCTGTCCGCCCAGGCCGACGGCGTCGGGTCGAATACCCGCGCCGGCCATGGCCGCGACCGCGACGCCGGCGCCGGCGAGCGCGCCGACGAAGACTTGTGATTTGCTGACGGGCATGTGTTCGTTCCTCACTCCCGGGCGGTTTCTGAGGGGGCCGGGCCGCCCCTATCTAGGATCGGATGCCAAAGAGCGCGAGGGCTCACAAGTTACCTTTCCGTTATCCCGGCGGCGTTATTGAAGCACATTTCGGGCGGCAAGATGTCAGTTGTCCCGGCTTTCGCCGAGAGCGGCGATGCGGGCTTCCTCGGCAGGGTCGAGCGGCGTGTCGGGGGTGGAACGCGATGGTTTGAGGAGCAACCAGCCGAGGCCGAGCAAGGCCACGAGAAAAGGGCTGCCCCACAGAACGGCGTTGGCCGGGTCGAGCGGTGGCCGGAAGAGAACGAAATCGCCATAGCGCCGCGCGAGAAAGGCGCGGATTTCCCCGTCGTCCCGCCCCGCCGCCACCTGGCCGCGAATCACCCGACGCAGGTCGCGGGCGAGATCGGCTTCGGAATCGTCGATCGATTCGCCCTGGCACACGAGACAGCGGGTCTCGCGGAACAGGCTTCGCGCCCGGGCCTCGCCGGCGGGGTCGGCGAGACGTTCGGCGGGATCGGCCGCGGCCGCGAGGCACAGGGCTGCCCCGAACGCCGCGGCCAGCGTGTGCGTCTTCATTCGGCGGCCGCGAGCTGCGGGCGCGGCGCCGCTCGCCGGCCGGCCGCCAACCGCAGACGTCGATCGGACAGAGAGATCGCTCCGCCCAGCGCCATCAGGATCGGGCCAAGAAAGATCAGCCGCGCCCACGGGTTCAGATAGCCGCGCACCAGCCATGCGGAGTGACCGTCAGGCGTCGTGCGCCGCTCGCCCATGACGATGTAGAAATCGTCGATCCCTCTGGGGCAGATCGCCACCTGCGAGGTGGTCTGCCCCCCGGTGGCGTAGGTGCGTCGTTCGGGATGGGCGACGCAGACCGCGTGGCCCGCGGCGCCGGTGACCCGGATCGTTCCGCGTTGGGCGTCGAAGTTCGGTCCCGGTCGTTCGGTTACCGCCTCAAGCGCCAGACGATAGGCGCCCAGCGGCATGGAGCCGCCGGGGTGGAGCACAGCGGCGTTTTCCACCTTCCATGCCCCTTCGAAGGCCGCGCCCATGACGAAAACGCCGAGCCCCAGATGCGCCAGGCTCATGCCCCACGCGCCCCGGGGAAGGCCGCGCAGCCGCCGTGCGCTCTCGCCGAGGGGTCCGCGAAAGCCATGAACCCGCTCGACGATCTCGGTGAGCGCGCCGAAGACCAGCCACGCGCCTATCCCCACCTCCGCCGACGCCATCGCCCGAACCGGTCGAACCAGCGCGAGGATCGCGATCGCACAGAGCGCCGCGGCGGCGGCGGCGACGGTCAATCGCTGGGCTGCGCCGAGCGCGTCGCCCCGCTTCCACGCCAGAAGCGGACCGGCCGGCAGAATCAGAAACGCCGCTCCCATCAGTACCCCGACGACGAGATTGAAATAGGGAGCGCCCACCCCGCCCTGTTTGCCGAAGGCCTCGAGGATCAGCGGCCAGAGGGTCCCCGCGAGCACCGCGGTGGTCACCGCCGACAGGACGATATTGTTGAAAATGAGCGCGCTCTCACGGCTGATCGGGGCGAACGCCGACCGGTCCTTGAGCGTTGGCGCCCGCCACGCGAAAAGGAAAAAACCACCGCCCGCCGCCACCGCGAGGATCCCGAGCAGCAGAATGCCCCGCTTTGGATCGATGGCGAAGGCGTGGACCGAGGTGAGCACGCCCGAGCGCACCAGAAAGGCGCCGAGCATGGAAAGACTGAACGCGCAGATCGCGAGAAACGCGGTCCAGCTGGCGATCGCCCCGCGCTTTTCGGTGACCACGGCCGAATGAAGCAGGGCGGTCGCCGCCAGCCACGGCATCAGGCTCGCGTTCTCCACCGGGTCCCAGAACCACCAGCCGCCCCAGCCGAGCTCGTAGTAGGCCCAGAAGGACCCCAGGGTGATGCCGACGGTGAGCAGGCTCCACGCCGCCAGGGTCCACGGCCGCACCCAGCGGGCCCAGGCGCCGTCCACCCGCCCTTCGATCAGGGCCGCGACGGCGAGGGAAAAGACCACCGAAAGGCCGACATAGCCGGCGTAGAGGAACGGCGGATGGGCGGCGAGGGCGGGGTCCTGAAGAAGCGGATTGAGCGAGCGGCCCTCCACCGGCGCGGCCGCGAGGCGCAGGAGCGGATTGGAGGCGAACACCATATAGCCGACAAAGAGGACCCCCAGGCTCCCCTGAACCCCGACCGTCACAGCCTTGAGGCTCCACGGCAGTCGCCGGGCGACGGCCAGTACGGCGCCGTAGCCGGTCAGGGCGAAGCACCACAGGAGGATGGAGCCTTCATGGCTGCCCCACGCCCCGGCGATCTTGTAGATCAGCGGCTTTTCTGTGTGCGAATTCTCCGCCACGTTCACCACCGAAAAATCGGAGGTGACGAAGGCGAAGATCAAGGCCGCGAAACCGAGCCCGACGGCCACGAAGGCGCCCAGTGCGGCGCCCTCGCCGGCGCCGGTAAGGACGGCGTTTCGCCGGGCGCGGCCGACGAACGAAAGGATCGCTTGGCCCAGCGACAGGCACAGGCCGAGAACGAGGGCGAACTGACCCAGTTCCGCGGTCACGACCGGGCCCCATAGGCGGGCGCCGCGCCGCCGCCGCGCCAGTCGCCGCTCGCCTTCAACGCCCGGGTCAATTCGCGTGGCATGTAGCGCTCGTCGTGTTTGGCGAGGATCTGGCTGGCGACGAACACGCCGGCCTCGTCGTAGGCGCCGAGCGCGACCACCCCCTGGCCTTCGCGGAACAGGTCCGGAAGATCACCGCGATAGGTCACCGGCGAGCGGGCGCTCCGGTCGGAAACCACGAAGTCCACCGCCCCGTCCGGGCGGTGCGTCACGCTTCCGGGCGCCACCAGGCCGCCGAGCTGGATCGCGCGCCCGGGCGCCACATGGGCGGCCATGGCCTGGGCGGGAGTGTAGAAATACGAAATCGACCCGCGCATGCCCCAGAGCGCGAGGCCGGCGGCCAGCGCGAGGACGGGCGCGGCGACGGCCACGACCGTCAACCGACGCCGCGCCCGGGGCGATTTGGGGAGCAGGCTCACGGGGGCGCCGATCCCATCCGCGGCGCTGCCGCCGCCGCCGTCAGTTGGCCAAGCAACGCCGGGCGATCGGCATATCGGCCCCGGGCGAAGGCGAGGGCGGCGTCGCGCCGTCCGGTTTCGCCGAGCACCGCATAGGCGCGAACGAGGCGAACCCAACCGTCGGGGTCGTCGGGGTGGGCCCGCAAGCGGGCGGCAAGGCCGTCAACCATGCCGCGGATCGCGTCCGGAATTCCCGGGGGCGGGGCCGCGCCCGCGGCCGCGGGCGGCGGGAGGGCGCCGGTGCGTTCGACGGTGGCGACCTCCTTGGCGAGCAGGCCGCGCCGCGGATCATCCGGGGCGAGGTCCGCCAGAAGGCCGCGCCATGTCGCGAGCCCGCCGACGGTATCGCCCGAGGCGATGGCGGCGCGGGCGAGATAGTAGCGGGCGGTCGGCGAGGTGGGGTCGCGCCGCAGCACCTGCATGAAGATCGCCCGGGCGTCGGGATCCACCGACCCTCGCGCCTTCAGCACCATGATCTCCCCCAGGGGAGCCATCAGGTCGGACCGCCCGGGAGCGATCGCGAGGGCGCGGCGAAGGGCGTGGGCGGCGCCGTCGGCGTCGCCCAGCGAAAGATCGAGGCCGGCGAGGCGCCGCCATGGTTCTGGATCGTCGGGGCGGCTCTGCGCGAGGGAGCGCAGGGCGGCGGCCAGCTCAGGCGCGTCGTAGCGTTCTGGATTGGCCCGCCACGCCCTCAGGCGGTCGGCGAAGGGCTGGTCGGTGAGTCCGGGTGACCCCACCGCCAGGTAGATCGCCACCGCGGCCAGAACCGGGGTGGTGGCGGCGGCGAGCAGGGGAAACGGGCCGAGGCGGACGTCGACCGGCGACGCCG
>JBDTKQ010000274.1:0-6982 GCA_039935235.1 Caulobacteraceae bacterium | reverse complement strand
ATTTGCTCTGGATTCAAGAGTGTAGAGCCTGATTCAGCGCTTGCATCTGTTCCGTGCAAACCCATCAGGCTCTAGCGGGTTCCGACCGGCCGGGCCGCTCGCGTCAACTCCCGCCGATCGCGAAAAGGAGCCACGGACGCGTCTCGCGCCCGTGGCTCAATCGCCTCGCCGTGCGGCGTGCGTCAGTGCGGCGTGGTCGTGGTGGAATTGACCGGCGGGGTGGCGCTGTTGGGGGCCATGGTGTCGGGCGGCGAACTGGCGCCGCTCGAGGGGCTGGGCGGAGTGGGGGCGGCGGCGCCGGGCGTCGTCGACCCGCTGCTCATCGACCCGCTGCTCATCGAGCCGCTGGTGTCGTTGTTCATCGGCCCCGCGGTTGTCGCCGAGGTGTCGCTGGACGAACCGGCGACGGCGGTGCCGGGACTGGAACTCATCGCCATCCCATTGCCATGGCCGCCCACATAGGCATCGAGCTGTCCGTAGGGGATGGGCTGGGACGGCGCGGCGTAATTGGGACCCCGCATGGTGTGCCGCGTGGTGTGATGGTGGGTCCGCGCCGAAGCGGCCCCCGCGGCGAGCGCGGCGATGGCGACGCCCGCGATCAGAAGTCTGGTGTTCATTTTCGTCTCTCCGGGTTCGACGGCGAGGATAGCCATCGACCGAAGTAACGAAATGTGAAGCATTTCGTTGCGTGACCCGGCCGGCGCGAAAACCGCCCGGGCCCGCTCGGCCCTATCTCTCCGGGGCGACGACTGGTCCGGTGGCGACCGCTCCGGCGCGCACCGCCCCCTTGCTTGTCGGCACCGTGGAGGGTTCGTGCATGGCGTTGTGCATCCCCTTGTGATGCATGCCCTCGCCGTGCGCGCGCTTGGCGTTCGAGGAGTCGATGGTGGGCGAGGTGGCGGCGGCGCCGACCGTCACCGGCCCCCCGGCGGCGGGAACGGTGGACGGGCTTTGGGTCGCCTCGCGCGTCTCCGCCGACTGGGCGGCCGCGCTTCCCGCCAGGGCCAGGGCGAGGGCGGCGGTGGCGATCAGGATCGTGGTCTTCATGTGGACGGGCTCCCCGAAGCGAGTCGGCGATGGTCGCGACTCCAAGGCATGATCGACTCATACTTTGACGTCGAAGTCAAGATTTTGCCCCGCCTCGGATAGAAAGCGGGCGGTCTGCCTGTCGGAACGCAGGCGAACGACGCGGGCGTGCGACGCATGGCGCGCGAGGGTCTCCTCGAGCCGCGGCCGGTTCGCCCGCTTCCAGTTCCAGATGTAGCGATAGAAAGCCGGATCGATCCTTTCGGGGCAACCGGGGGCGAGGTCGGGCCGGATCTTTCCGAACAGGGTCGCCGAACGCCGGAGCGCCCGCCACAGGCACACCCGCCTGGGCGGGTCGAGCCACACGACGGTGTCCGCCCGGGCGAAGCGCGCCGCCGAATGGCGGGAATAACCGCCGTCGATCACCCAGCGCGCGCCGGCCGCCGCGGCGTCGACCGCCGCGCCGAACGCCTCGGGATCGCTTTCCACCCATCCGGGTTTCCAGAACAGCGTATCCAGATGGATAACCGGCGCGCCCAACCGCGCGCCCAGGGCGCGGGAGAGGGTGGACTTGCCGGCCCCCGCACAGCCGACGACGGCGACGCGATCCATCCGACCCCGATGGCCGGAGCCGGTTCGCCGGTCAAGCCGTTGGGGTTAAGGATGTCAAAGCCGCGCGCGACCGGAGCCCCCATGAGCACGTCCAAGCCCGCCCTCCTGATCGTTCAACCCCATCTTGGGATGCTCACCCCGTTTCTGGAGCCCGACTTCACCGTCTGGCGGTTCTGGGAGGGACCCCCGGTGGAGGCTGTGTCGGTGATCGGAGCCCTGGTCGTCGCCGGCGAATATCCCCTGGACAAGGCGCTGGCCGAGGCCCTCCCCAGGCTTGGTCTGATCGCCTGTTTCACCAGCGGCCATGACGGGATCGATCTGGCGTGGGCCCGCGCGCGCGGTGTGAAGGTCAGCCATTCGCCGGGCGTCAATCACGAGGATGTCGCCGACCACGCCATGGGCCTGATCCTCGCCGCCTGGCGCGGGATCGCCCGGGGCGACGGCCTTGTGCGCGCGGGCGGATGGAAGGCCGCGGAAAAGACGATCACCCCTTCCCTCGGCGGCCGGCGCCTGGGAATCGTCGGCCTGGGCGCGATCGGCGTGGAGGTGGCCCGCCGGGCCGAGGCCTTCGGGCTGAAGGTGGCGTGGTGGGGACCCAGGGAAAAGCCGTCGGCCCCGTGGCCGCGCGCCGCGAGCCTGGCGGCCCTCGCCGAGGCCAGCGATATCCTCGTGGTCGCCTGCCGCGCGGACGAGGAGACAAGGGGGCTTGTCTCGGCCGAGGTCATGGCGGCGCTCGGCCCGGACGGGCTCCTGGTGAATGTCTCGCGCGGCCAGACGGTGGACGAGGACGCCCTCATCGAGGCCTTGCGCTCCGGGCGCCTGGGCATGGCCGCCCTGGACGTCTTTCGCGACGAGCCGACCGACCCGGCGCGCTGGGCGACCGTGCCCAACACCGTCCTGACCCCGCACACCGCGGGGGCGACCACCGGGGCGATCCCGCGGATGGTCGCCCTCACCCGCGAGAACCTCCGCCGCTTCTTCTCCGGCAAGCCCCTCGCAAATCCGGTGGTCGACTAAGCTCGGAGCGGTCTTTTGGGGGAGTGCGCTGTCATTTTCTTCCCAGCCTCTTGATCTCCCATTCCAGGTCGACCGCGAATTTGGCGGTGACATCGGCGCGCACGGCTTCGCCCAGGGCCTCGAGGTCGGCGGCCGTGGCGCCCTCGCCGGCGATCATGAAGTTGGCGTGAAGGGGGCTCATCGTCGCGGCGCCCACCGCCCTCCCGCGCCAACCGGCGGCGTCGACCAGGCGCCACGCGCTGTCGCCCGGCGGATTGCGGAAGGTCGAGCCGCCGGTGCGCTCGCGGATCGGCTGGGTCTCACCGCGGCGCCGCGTAATCGTCGCCATGCGCGCGGCGATGGCGGTGGGATCGCCCGGCGTTCCCTGAAACACCGCGCCCATCCACGTCAGGCCGGGCGGCGCGCCGTTTCCCCGGTAGCGCAACCCCATCGAGGCTGGATCGAACGCCAGCGCCGCGCCGCTCCGGTCGAGAGCCCAGGCGGCGGCGAGGACATCCTCGATCTCGCGGCCATAACAGCCGGCGTTCATGGTCAGGGCGCCCCCGACGGTCCCCGGTATGCCGGCGAGGAACTCGAGGCCGGCGAGGCCGGCGGCGGCCGCGGCGCGGGCGACGGCGGCGTCGAGGGCGCCGGCGGCGGCGGTGACCTGGCCGGTCGTCGGGTCGGCGACCACCTCGCCGAAGGCGCGGCCGGCGAGGCGCACGACCACCCCGGCGATGCCGCCGTCTCGGACGATGACGTTGGAGGCGGCCCCAAGGGTGGTGACCGGAATGTCGGGGTCGAGGGCCGCGAGGAAGACCGCCAGATCGGCCTCGTCGGCGGGAAGCAGGAGGATCTCGGCCGGCCCGCCGACACGAAACCAGGTGAAGGGGGCAAGGCTCTCGCCGATGAGCAGTTTGCCGCGCGCCGGCGGCAGGTGGCGGGGGTCCAGCGGGATCACCCCGCCGCCAACGCCACGAGTTCGCCGGGAAGGGCGTGCGCCCAGGCGGTGATGTCACCGGCCCCGAGGCAGACCACGAGGTCCCCCGCCGTCGCTTCGGCGGCGACGATGGCGGCGAGGTCGGCGGGCGAGTCCAGGGCGATCACGTGGCGATGGCCGTGGCGGCGCAGGCCCTCGACCAGGCCGTCGCGATCGGCCCCAGGGATCGGCGCCTCGCCGGCGGAATAGACATCGGCGACGATCACCACGTCGGCGTCGTTGAAGGCGCGGCAGAACTCGCTGAACAGGTCGGCGAGGCGGGAATGGCGGTGCGGCTGGACGACCGCGATCACCCGGCCCCCGGCGACCTGGCGGCAGGCGCCCAGAACCCCGGCGATCTCCACCGGATGGTGGCCGTAGTCGTCGATCACCCGCACCCCGCCGACCACGCCGGTGGTGGTGAACCGCCGCTTGACCCCGGCGAAACCCGCCAGTCCGGCGCGAATATCGCCCTCGGCCACGCCCAGTTCGCGGGCGACGGCCACCGCGGCCAGGGCGTTGAGCACATTGTGACGGCCGGGCATGGGCAGGACGAGGCCGCCGATCGTGGCCGCCTCCGCGTCGACCCCCTCCACGACCACATCGAAGGTGGCGCCCTGGGACCCCATGACCAGATCGACCGCGCGAACCTGCGCCTGGGGATTGGTCCCGTAGGTGACGAGGCGGCGGTTCTCCACCCGGGCGGCGATCTCCTGAACGTCCGGATCGTCGATGCAGACAACGGCGAAGCCGTAGAAGGGAATGTTCTCGACGAAGCCCTGAAACGCGGTCTTGAGGGCGGCGAAATCGCCGTGGTGGTCGAGATGTTCGGGATCGATATTGGTCACCACCGCGACGGTGGCGCGCAGGCGCAGGAAGGTGCCGTCGCTCTCGTCGGCCTCGACCACCATCCAGTCGCCGCCGCCGACCTTGGCGTTGGCGCCATAGGCGTTGAGGATGCCGCCGGCGACCACCGTCGGATCGAGGCCGCCGGCGTCGAGCACGGCGGCGATCATCGAGGTGGTGGTGGTCTTGCCGTGGGTGCCCCCGACGGCGACGGAGAACTGCAGCCGCATCAACTCGGCGAGCATTTCGGCGCGGCGCACCAGAGGCAGGCGGGCGGCGCGGCCGGCGGCCAGCTCGGGGTTGTCCGCGGCGATGGCGCTGGAATAGACGATGGCCGAGGCCCCGGCGACCGTCTCCGCCGCGTGGCCGATGACGATCCTGGCGCCCAGCGCCTCCAGCCTCTCGGTATTGGCCGAGGCTTTGGCGTCGGAACCCTGCACGGCATAACCCAGCCGCAGCATGATCTCGGCGATGCCGCTCATGCCGATCCCGCCGACGCCGATGAAATGCACGGGTCCAAGCTCGAAGGGAACGGCGCGACGGTTCATGGACGCCAGAGCTAGCGGAAATGGGGGCGCGGTGGAACGGGGACGGGCTGTGCGGCGGCAGGTGACGGAACGGGTCGTCGCCTCGATCGCCCGGTGAAAGTCTTCAGCCGATGATCTGGCGGATCGCGTGGCGAAGGGTTTCCTGATCCTCCCGTGCGACGACCCCAAGCAGGCGGATGACGAGCGCTTGCCCGAGGGTGGCGACGACCGGCTTGACCACCGACGGCTTGAGCAGGCCGGCGATTTAGAGCCTGATGCGTTTGCACGGAACAGATGCAAGCGCTGAATCAGGCTCTACACTCTTAAATCCAGAGCAAATTATCCCCGTTCAGATGATTCCATCTGAACGGGGTTTGCTCTAGCAGTGGCGCAACCAAGCCTTGCCGAAAACCGGAGCGGGGCCGAGCCGGCTCGTCGCGGCCATCGACACCACGTCCCGGCTGTTGACCCGAGGCGTTTTGGCCTACCGAAGCGTGAGCACGGGAGAAACAGGCATGGCGACGGGCGATACCCATTCGATCGAAGGCGCGTCATCGCGGACGACCGATGCGAACGACCGCTACGACCGCGTCTCGGTGCTGCTGCATTGGACGATCGCGCTTTTGATCCTCGTGCAGATCAGCCTTGGCTGGTACATGAATGAGGTTCTGCGCGATCACACACCGGCGCAGGCCCAGGTCCAGACCATCCACATCTCGCTTGGGCTGACCATTCTTTTGCTCGTGCTCGTCAGGATCGCGGTGAGGCTGACCCACCGGGCGCCACCCTTGCCGTCCGGCCTGGCGCCGTGGGAGCGCCTCCTCGCCCGCGGGTCCCATGTGCTCTTCTATCTTCTGTTGCTGGCCTTGCCGCTGACCGGCTGGGCGCTGGTCTCGCTGGGGACGCACCCCATCCGGTTCTGGGGCCAGCCCTGGCCGCATCTGCCCGGAATCGGACTGCTGACGGGCACGCCCGCGCCGCGGCCGGTGCGTCACGCCCTCGCGCACATCCATGTCTATATTCTGATCTGGATCGTGCTGATCAATCTCGCGCTGCATGTCGCCGGCGCGCTGAAACACCAGTTCGACGGCAACCCCGTGCTCTGGCGGATGACCTGGGCACGGCGGCCGGTCGCTCGGCCCCCGCTTTGACGCCGCCGGCGCCAGAGGCTTGGCGAGCGCAGAGGAACCCTCGAGAACGACCCGCATTCCGTGGTCCGATCGCCTCCAGCATGGTGGCGGCCCGCCCGCAACGCTGATGGAACGCCTTCATGCCGACGCTCAGGTATCGCCTCCACGGACACCGGCCCCCGCCGCAGCCGATCCAGCTGGCCATTCCCGGCTGGGGCGGCGAGCAGCGACCGCGGGCCGACGGCTCTCACGAGCAGCCTTGGCATTGCACGCCGTTTTCAGAGAGCGCCCGTTACGGCGTGGAAATACTCTATCCGTTCGAGGAAGAGCTGCGGGTGACCATTTTTCGCGGTCGTGTGCGACTGGACGCGGACTGGGGCCCACCGATCGATCCGGAAATGAACTGGCCGCCCTTCCGGGCCTTCGGCGAGGACTATTATTCCTATCAGATCGCGCTCGACCTTCAGGTTCCGATCGGCTGGGCGATCCGGACCGAGCCGCACCCGCGCTATTTCACGGACGCGACCAACACGACGCCGCTGGCGGTGCCCGCGCTGATCCGCAGCGAATGGTGGCCGATGATGTTCTTCTGCATCTTCAAGGCGCCGCCGAAAGGGGTGACCCACGTCTTTCGCAAGGGCGAGCCCTTCCTGAGCGTCATCGTCCTGCCGGCGGAGCCTGAGCTCGAGCTGCAACCCATGAGCCTCGAGGAGGAAGCGGAACGGGAGATGCGCGCACGGCGCCTGGCGGCCAGCCGCGACAGTCTGGCCGAAGGGAGCCGCTGGCTGTCAACCACCGGGACCATTTTCGACGGCGCCTACCGCATGATGTATCGGGCGGCAAAAGCGCGCGATCGGACCCGGTAG